>NZ_JAROCA010000005.1 GCF_030732005.1 Tigheibacillus jepli
CCAAAGGGGGGCTTTTTTTGTACAATCGATTTCACGCTTGTTTTCCCTCAAATTTCTTCATTACAGGAATGCTTTCTATTGTTTTATTTTAAAAAATAAAAAATCCTGACTCCCATAAATGAAATCATCATTTTTGGTAGTCAGGATTTTACGGTTCCTGGTAGAGACCCTCAAGCCATATCCCGAGGTTATACATATGATCAAATTGTAACACACTTAAAAAATAATACTACTACAATTTGGTGATTTCAAGCGAAAAAGCGCAAAAAGAAAGATTCAGTTAGAGGGAAGGTAAACCATCTACTGAATAAAGCTTTACCACAGATTAACGGATAGAAGGACCTCCGCTGATTGAAGCGCCACTTTATTTTTGCTTTAATTTTTGAACCATTTCCTTCGTTGGTGTGACAAATACGGTTTTTTGGTTGGTGTAAGTTACAAAACCGGGCTTGGCACCATTTGGCTTTTTGACATAGCGTATTTTCGTATAATCCACGGGAACAGATGCAGATTGCTGGGATTTGCTGAAATACGCCGCAAGCTGTGCTGCTTCAAGTATCGTTTTTTCGGACGGCTCTGTAGCACGGATGACAACATGCGATCCAGGAATATCTTTTGTATGCAGCCAAACTTCATTATGGTGGGCGAGTTTCATTGTTAGATATTCATTTTGACGATTGTTTTTACCTACTAGAATGGGAGTGCCGTCTGTTGATACGTATTTTTCCAATTTAGGTTTACCCTGTTTGTTCTTATGATTTCGTCGGGGCTGTTTTTTCAGGAATCCTTCATCCCGCAACTCATCGCGGATCTCTTCAATATCCTCGTCTCCCGCAACATCGATTTGCTGTAGAAGTTGTTCGAAATAGGTAATGTCTTCTTTCGTTTTTTCCATTTCCTTTTGCATGGCTACTTTGGAATTTTTCAGTTTCTGGTATTTTTTAAAGTAATGTTGCGCATTTTCACTTGGCGTTTTGTGCGGATCGAGCGGGATAACAACCTCGGCTTGCTCCGGATCATAGTAATTAATGACAGTAATCTCGCTATCTCCTTTTTTCACCAGGTGCATATTGGCAGTTAGCAGTTCTCCAAGACGCTGATATTTTCCGGCATCCTGCGCATGGCTAACTGTCTGCTGATGCTTTTTCAGCTTTCGTTCATTTTTGTTTAATTCATTATGGATAATTCGGTAAAGGTCTTTGGCCTGTTGTTTTACACGGTCTCTTTGGGCTTTTCCTGAATAAAAAGCATCCAGCATGTCGCTTGGAGAGGTAAATGTATGGATTTCTCCATTAAATGAGCTGATTTGTAATACATGATAGTCTTCTTTTTTATCCTGGTAAATGGCAGGTAAGTATTGTTGATTGATGATATCTTGCTGGATTTCCTCAAAAGCCATTTTGTAATCCTGCGGTGAACCGAGGTTGGCACGGCGAACAAGTTCTCTTGCAATGAACGGCGATATGCCGGTAAGACGATTGACGATTTGCTTGTCGAGTTTTCCGGCGTTGAAATCGAGCTGCTGCAAGAATACATCCCCGTTGATTTCCAGCGGATTTTGTTTATTCTGTGCAGGAGGCAACTTATATTCAGATCCGGGCAAAACAGTACGATAGCGATTTTTCAATATACCAATATGTTTGATGCTGTCAAGAATATGGCCTTTTTCTTTCTCCACAAGCATCAGGTTGCTATGCTTGCCCATCAATTCCACAATCAGGCGAAGATGGGTTACATCCCCAATTTCATTCTTGGTTTCCACATCGAAACATACAATCCGTTCCATACCATATTGCGCAACGGAAGTGAGCATTGCGCCCGATAGATATTTGCGCAGAAACATACAAAACATTGGTGGCTCTTGCGGGTTTGGATAACGTTCTTTGGTTAGATGAAAACGTGCGTACACAGGATGCACGGATAAAAGCAGCGAGTGATTTTTCCCTTTGCTGCGGATGGTAAAGACAAGTTCTGTATCTGTTGGCTGATAGATTTTTGTGATTCTGCCAGGAAGCAGGTTTGCCTGCAATTCTTCCGTGACTGCTTTCGTGACAATTCCGTCAAATGGCATGTTCTTTCACCTCTTTGGCAATTATAGCATTTTTACGGACAAGTCTGCATAGATATTCTTTAGAAGCGGTCTGGAAAAGTGTCTCATGTCCATACCTTTTCGGTAAATTAACGCAGTATGGCATAGTGGAGGAATGCGATGTGGAAAAATGGTATCAGCTCGATACAGAACAAACGGAGAAAAAGCTGCATGTAACGGTCCAAAAAGGGCTTTCATCGAATCAGGCAAAGCAGCGGCAAAAGCAATTTGGTCCAAACCATCTGAAATCAAGTGACAAGCAATCACGCTGGCTCATCTTTCTCAAGCAATTTCAGGATTTCATGGTGCTTGTCCTATTGGCCGCAACATTAATAGCAGGTATGCTTGGTGAATACGTTGACGCGATTACCATCATGTTCATTGTGCTTGTCAACGGATTCATTGGTTATTTTCAGGAACAAAAGGCAGAGAAATCACTTGAAAAATTAAAAGAGCTGGCTGCACCAACGGCGACTGTTTTGCGGGACGGGACATGGGAAAAGCTTCCTTCATCCGAACTGGTTCCGGGTGATATTGTTCGTGTGAAAACCGGGGACAGGATACCGGCCGATATCCGGGTCGTTTCATCGAAAGGAATGGAAACGGAAGAGTCTGCACTTACCGGGGAATCTTTGCCTGTTATGAAACATGCAACAGCTATGAAGAAGCCCGATTTAGAGGCACAAGATCAAACCAATATGGCTTTTAAGGGAACACTGGTAACGCGCGGTTGGGGGACAGGCATCGTTGTTGCAACCGGGATGAATACGGTAATGGGACAAATTGCTTCATTAATGAGCAATACAAAGAAAATACCTACCCCGCTTGAAAGAAAATTGGCAGAGCTTGGGAAGATATTAATCATTATCGCGCTGTTTTTAACAGGACTAGTTATTGCGGTAGGTGTATATCATGGCCACCCGCTTTATGAAATGTTTTTAGCAGGCGTATCATTGGCAGTGGCTGCTATTCCAGAAGGACTGCCGGCAATTGTGACAGTTGCACTCTCACTTGGTGTCCAGCGAATGATTCGAAAAAAAGCGGTTGTTCGAAAACTGTCAGCAGTGGAGACATTGGGATGTGCATCCGTTATCTGTTCTGATAAAACAGGAACCATGACACAAAATCAAATGACGGTTAAGGAAATATACCATCAGGGGGCCCAAATAGAAGTTTCTGGAGAAGGTTATCAAATTGATGGTAATTTTTATATTAATGATAAACAAATAGACGACAATTTTGCGGATCTGAACAAGATGCTTTTATATGGCGTGCTATGTAATAATGCCGCATTAAAAGTAAAAAAAGGACAATATATTGTTGACGGAGACCCAACCGATGGTGCTTTGATCATAGCAGCCAGGAAGTTTGGTCTGAAACCTGAAATGGAACGAAATTACCGCATAATTAAAGAAATTCCGTTCGATTCAGAAAGAAAGCGGATGAGCGTTGTTGTAGAGGATGAAAATAAACAACGTTTTGTTATTACAAAAGGTGCCCCTGATATTTTAATGCCGCGCTTGACATATATTCTCGAAAAAAATGGACGAGGTGTATTAAAAGAAAGGGATAGGCAAGCAATTGAGGCTGCAGTGGAACGGATGGCTGAAAAAGCATTGCGGACCATCGCGATTGCCATCAAACCTTTAAAGCAAACGGATACTTTGGAAGCCCATATGATTGAAAAAGACCTTCAATTTGTGGGTGTTTACGGTATGATTGACCCACCTAGGAAAGAGGTGAAGGCAGCCATCCAAGAATGCAGGCAGGCAGGTATTAAAACAGTTATGATTACCGGTGACCATGTAAAAACAGCACGGGCGATCGCCGAGAAACTGGAATTGCTTCCGAAAGAAGGACTCGTACTAGATGGTCAGCAACTTTCAGCAATGTCTGTGGAAGAACTGCGTAACGAAATTGAAAATGTCTATGTATTCGCTCGGGTTACCCCGCAGCACAAATTGAAAATTGTTCAAGCCTTCCAGGAACGTGGACATGTGGTAGCTATGACCGGCGATGGCATTAATGATGCTCCTGCCATTAAAGCCAGTGATATTGGCATCAGCATGGGCATCACGGGTACGGATGTAACAAAAGAGGCCTCTTCATTGGTGCTGATGGATGATAATTTTGCAACGATTAAAGCAGCGATTCAAGAAGGTAGAAACATTTATGAAAATATTCGTAAGTTTATTCGTTATTTATTATCTTCCAATGTCGGGGAAATTCTTGTCATGTTATTTGCCATGCTACTGTCGTTGCCGCTTCCACTTGTACCTGTACAAATACTGTGGGTCAATCTCGTTACGGATGGTCTGCCGGCTATGGCCCTTGGGCTTGACAAGCCGGAAGAAGATGTGATGAGGCGCAAACCGCGAAGTCCAAAGGAAGGTGTATTTGCCAGAGGACTGGCATATAAAATTCTCAGCAGAGGTTTATTAATTGGTGTTGTGACGCTTGTAGCCTTTATGGTAACTTATCACCATGACCCGGATAGTTTGACATATGCGAGGACAGTTGCATTTTCTACGTTGGTGATGGCGCAATTAATCCATGTGTTTGACTGCAGAAGTGAAATTTCCATTTTTAATCGCAATCCGTTTGAAAATGTATACTTGCTGCTTGCTGTACTAACTTCCGTATTGATGCTATTTGTCGTCATTTATTGGCCACCGCTACAGCCGATATTCCACACTACGTTCTTGGCTGCAAAAGATTGGATGCTAATCTTGGCGCTAAGTGCATTGCCAACTGTATTATTTGGATACACCAAAAAATGATTCAAAAAGAACTGCTGCCTGCGTTATCATGGCAAGCAGTTCTTTTTTGTAGGTAAAGAAAGCATAAAATTGGGCTGTATTAATGTCATTTGCCATGACAGCCACGTCCGGCTCCAGTGCCCACCAACTAGCAGAGCTTTTTGATGGGGCGAGTAATCGCAGCCCCAGAGTGCTCCAGTTTGTACGTTGCTACGACGCACAGGACGTGCTAGTACAGGCGTTGCGACAGGACGTCGCGCTTTTAGCCTGTAAGGGCACTTGCGCCTTTGTTCTTGTCCATACAGCTCTTTTTCGTATTAATATAAACTGCATCGTAATTGCTATGTTGATTTCCGGAGCGGGTTAGAGGTAGATATACCATGGTATTTCAACTATCCACACCGTCAAAACAGCAATTATTTGAAAATCGCCCGCCATGAATGGTTCATCGACGCTTTTCGTATTTAACAGTTGTATTTTTCGGGTATACTTCTTTATAATAGAGTGTATGAGTATAAAGAGAAGAGAGAGAAAGAGACGTGTTCGTTATGACGAAGGGGGAAGCAAGATTGGGATTGCAATTAATTAATATCGGATTTGGGAATGTTGTATCGGCAAACCGGATTATTTCGATTGTATCGCCGGAGTCTGCACCAATCAAACGTATTATTTCAGTCGCCAGGGACAATAACAAATTAATAGATGCTACGTATGGAAGAAGGACGAGGGCTGTCATTATCGCGGATAGTGATCATGTAGTCCTATCAGCTGTTCAACCGGAAACGGTGGGGCAACGGCTAGTCAGCCATGATGAGCTGGCGGACGAATAAGCCTGCGTTGTTCATCATATCTGTATTTAGGATGGAGGAAGTTACGCTTGATAGAGGAGAAAGGTATTTTATTTATATTATCCGGACCTTCTGGTGTTGGAAAAGGAACGGTAAGAAAAGAAATATTTAATCGAAAAAATAATTTAAAATATTCCATTTCCATGACTACCAGAAAAATGCGTCCCGGTGAAAAAGACGGTGTTGACTATTTTTTTAAAACAAAAGAGGAATTCCAGGAACTGATTCGCCAAAACAAACTGCTGGAATACGCCAAGTATGTGGATAACTACTATGGAACACCTCGGGAATACGTAGAAGATATGCTTGCAGCGGGTCATGATGTGTTATTGGAAATCGAGGTGCAAGGTGCCCTACAGGTGAAAAAGAATTTCCCGGACGGTGTGTTTATTTTCCTTTTGCCGCCAAGCCTGGAAGAATTAAAAAACCGTATTGTCCGCCGCGGGACGGAAACAGATTCCCTCGTTCGCAATCGCTTGGCTGAAGCGAAAAAAGAAATAAGAATGATGGATAATTATGATTATGCCGTTTTAAATGATGATATTGACCGTGCCGTTGAGAATGTTCGTACAATCATTGCCAGTGAACATTTGAAAAGGGAGCGCGTTGAAAAACAATACAAAAAAATTTTGGAGGTAGAATTACCATGATGCTTGAACCATCCATTGACGAATTACTAACGAAAGTAAGGTCGAAATATTCACTTGTTATTCTTTCTGCAAAAAGGGCAAGGCAACTAAGAAAAATGAATAATCTTCTGATTGAACATCCGAAGTCATTGAAGAACGTTGGCAGAGCATTGGAAGAAGTCAATGCCGGCAAAATCGTTTTGGAAAATAACCAAACCCTCGCAAAATAGTCCAGCGAGGGCTTTTTTCTACGAGAAAGAACAAAGGCGCAAGCGCCCTTACAGGCTAAAAGCGCGACGTCCTGGGACTGCGATTACTCGTCCCACCGAAGAGCTTTTGTCGCAACGACTGTACTAGCACGTCCTGTGCGTCGTAGCAACGTACAAACTGGAGCACTCTGGGGCTGCGATTACTCGCCCCACCGAAAAGCCCTGGGACTGCGGTTACTCGTCCCATCAAAAAGCTCCGCAATGAGATAAAGGAAACATGCCCCTGCAACAGGGGTATGCCGACGTTGGGCGACAAGCCCGCTTTTAGTCGGCCTTCCTTTGACTGGTACGAACCGATGTTGACTTATCGTAGTGCCAGAATAATCTCCCTCGAATTAACATCGCACGAAGAAAAAGTGTTCTTCTTTTTCGAGGAGAGAAGTGTGAAGTTTGGGGCTGCGATTACTCGCCCCATCAAAACATCTGCTAGTTGCTGGGCGCTGGAGCTGGACGTGGCTGTCATAGCAAATGACATTAATACAACCCAATTTTTATACTTTCTTTACCTATAAAACTAGCGTGAAAAAGGCGGTGGATGCAACATGCTGCAAAATAAAAATATCGTTTTGGGAGTAACGGGAGGAATAGCCGCATACAAGGCGTGTGCACTGACAAGCAAACTGACACAAGCAGGTGCAAACGTACAAATCATCATGACCGAAAATGCCAGTAAATTTGTTACTCCGCTAACATTTCAGGCGTTATCCCGCAATCCGGTTTATACCGATACTTTTGAAGAAAGAAGACCGGAAAAAATTGCCCATATCGATTTGGCCGATTGGGCAGACTTGGTGGTTATTGCACCTGCAACAGCAAATGTTCTTGCCAAAATAGCAAACGGAATTGCTGATGATATGCTGACAACAACAATTTTGGCGACAAAAGCAGCAGTCTATGTCGCACCGGCAATGAATGTGAACATGTACAATCATCCGGTGGTTCAAGAAAATATGCGGACACTGTATGACTGGGGCTATCACTTCATCGAGCCAGGCGCCGGTTATTTGGCCTGCGGATGGATTGGGAAAGGAAGATTGGAAGAGCCGGAAAGTATCATCCAGGCCATCGAGGTACATTTGCAACAAAAAAACCAATGGCATAATAAAAAGGTACTTATTTCAGCGGGACCAACGAAGGAAATAATAGATCCCGTCCGTTTTTTCACGAATCATTCCAGCGGTAAAATGGGGTTCAGCCTAGCAGAAGAAGCTGCACTGATGGGGGCGGAAGTCACACTTGTTACGGGGCCTGTTTCACTCAAAACCGATAATAAGCGAATTAAGCGAATTGATGTTGTCAGTGCGAAAGACATGCTCGAGGTGATGCAACGTGAGTTTCCTAAAAATGATATCGTGATTAAATCTGCGGCAGTCGCCGACTACCGTCCAAAAATCGTATATGATCATAAAATGAAAAAGCAGCCGGGTAATTTAACGATTGAAATGGAACGGACGACAGATATTTTAGAAACACTTGGCAAACAGAAACAACAACAGTTTTTAGTTGGTTTTGCTGCGGAGACGGATGACCCGATTACATACGGGAAACAAAAGCTGGCAAAAAAAAATCTGGATGCAATTGTTGTTAATAATATTGGACAAGCGGGAGCAGGTTTTGGCGAAGATACCAATATGGTTACGTATATAAACAAAAATTTAGAAGAAACAGAGATTCCATTGGCTTCTAAAAGGGAAGTAGCAAAGCAGATTCTGATGCAGGTGAATCATGATATGAAGGATGATAAAAATTGACTATTGCAAAAGTTATCGTCGACGTACCATCCCGGCAAATTAATAAAGCCTTTGATTATATCATACCTGCCAAATTCGAGTCCGTACTCGAAATAGGGATGCGGGTTATTGTTCCCTTTGGACCGCGCAAGATCATGGGATTTGTAGTGGACAAAACCGATATGGATGCATATAGTGAAAAATTAAAGGAAATTGATGCGGTCCTGGATTTTATACCTTCATTGACAAAAGAACTCCTGGAACTGGGGAAATGGCTTGCCGAGGATACATTAAGCAATTATATTACGGCATATCAGGCAATGCTTCCCCAAGTTCTTAAAACACAATATAAAAAAGAGCTGTCGCGGCAGACAGATGATGTGCTAAGCGAAGAATTGGAATTTCTTTTTGCAGGGAGAGAAGTCATCCCTTACGAGGAATTCGAACAATCGACAATCCCGTATGTTCATTTGCAAAAAGCAATTAAGCAAGGGGATGTGAACGTTCATTATTTGGTGAAATCAAGAGTGACTAAAAAACGGGTTACGATGGTCGCACCTGCCAAAGAAGGGTATCAATTGGAAGAAGCCCTGCTTGAGATAAAAGAAAACGCGAAAAAGCAACGGCAACTCATCGCATTTTTTATGGAGCATGCACAACCTATCGCCCAATCTGCTTTGCTGAAGCAGATGCAGACAACCAGTCAAACGGTACAGGCTTTGGTGAAAAAAGGCATTCTAAAAACCTATCAAAAAGAAGTCTACCGAAATCCGTATAAAGACCAAACCTTTGAAAAAACATATCCATTACCGTTGACCGAGCAGCAGCAAACAGCAATTGATCCAATCAATACATGCATTGCAAAAAATGAGCATGATGTTTTTTTGCTCCATGGCATTACCGGCAGCGGAAAGACAGAGGTTTACCTGCAAGCGATTCAAAAGGTCATCGACAAAGGCGAAGAGGCGATCGTGCTAGTTCCTGAAATCTCCTTAACGCCGCAAATGGTCAGCCGTTTTAAAGGAAGATTCGGGTCAGATGTTGCTGTTATGCACAGTGGCCTATCAAACGGTGAAAAATATGATGAATGGCGAAAAATCCATCAAAAAAAGGTCAAAGTGGTAGTCGGTGCAAGATCTGCAGTATTTGCTCCCTTTGAAAATATAGGGATTATTATTATCGATGAAGAACATGAAACTTCTTATAAGCAAGAGGAACAGCCGAGATACCATGCACGTGATGTTGCAATAAAAAGAGGGCAATTTCACCACTGCCCGGTTGTGTTGGGAAGTGCAACTCCAGTGCTTGAAAGCTATGCAAGAGCCCAAAAAGGTGTTTACAAGCTTGCTACATTAGACAAGCGGACAAATAATAAAGCGATGCCGAAAGTTGAAATTGTGGACATGCGAAAAGAACTGCATGCCGGCAACAGGACCATGTTTTCCCACAGATTGATGGAAAAAATGCAAGAAACGATCCAGCGCGGGGAGCAAATTGTCCTTCTCTTAAATAGAAGGGGTTATTCTACGTTTGTGATGTGCCGGGATTGCGGCCATGTCATGGAATGCCCGCATTGTGATATCGCCCTTACGTATCATCGCAGCGCAAATCGATTAAAATGCCATTACTGCTCTTTTGAATCTCCAATGCCTTCCAACTGTCCCGAATGCACAAGTGATACGATCCGTTATTTTGGGACGGGGACACAGCGGGTGGAAGAAGCATTGACCCAGCTAATGCCTGAAGCTGCTGTAATTCGCATGGATGTTGATACAACCAGAAAGAAAGGTGCACATGAGCGACTGCTTAAAAAGTTTGCCAATAGAGAGGGTAATATTTTACTAGGTACACAGATGATAGCGAAAGGTCTTGATTTTGCCAACGTTACACTCGTCGGTGTGCTGACAGCAGATTCCATGTTGCATTTGCCTGATTTTCGATCATCTGAAAAAACGTTCCAGCTATTGACGCAGGTTAGCGGGCGAGCAGGAAGACATAAACTGCCCGGTGAAGTGGTTATTCAGACGTATACGCCTGAACATTACAGCATTCAATTGGCGAGTCATTATGATTATCGCCAATTCTTCCTGCAGGAGATGCATACGAGAAAAGCATTTCAATATCCGCCATATGTATTTTTGGTGTTAATTACGGTATCTGATTCGAACCATGCCAAAGCAGTTAAGACCGCTCAGCAAATCGTGCAAATGCTTCTTCAGCAAGTTCACCCGCAGACAACTGTTCTTGGACCAACACCATCGCCGGTTTTACGTGTAAAAGATAGATATCGCTACCAATGCATGATAAAATACAAAAATGAACCACAAATTCGAACGTATATAGAAAAAGCTGTCGATTATTTTAAAAGCGAAATAAAGAAAGATGGTTTGCAAATCAGTGTCGATATGCAGCCCTATCAGCTTATGTAAGAAAGAAGGTCATTTTTTGAAGAAAATTGTTTTTATGGGTACACCGGAATTTTCAGTACGTGTCTTGCAGGTATTGCTTGCTTCGGAGTATGAGGTTGTCCTGGTTGTTACGCAACCGGATAGACCAAAGGGACGCAAAAAAATATTAACCCCATCCCCTGTCAAAGAGGAAGCCTTGAAGCATGGTATTCCTATTTTTCAGCCGGAAAAATTACGGAATGATTTTCAGACAATTCAAGACTGCAACCCGGATTTGATTGTTACTGCGGCATATGGGCAAATCTTGCCACGAGAGGTACTGGAGGCACCGAAATATGGATGTGTCAATGTCCATGCGTCACTGTTACCGAAATTGCGCGGTGGCGCGCCGATTCATTATGCCATTATGCAAGGATATGAAGAAACAGGCGTAACGATTATGTTCATGGCGGAAAAACTAGATGCAGGAGATATGCTTAATCAAAAGAGCATTCCAATTACCGAACACGATCATGTCGGATCGATGCATGATAAGCTTTCGGAACTTGGAGCGGAGCTGTTAATGGAAACATTGCCTGATTTATTCGCCGGAAATATCACACCGCAGAAGCAAAATGAAGCGGAGGCAACCTTTGCTCCAAACATTAAAAGAGAACAGGAAATAATAAATTGGGAAAAGTCGGACCGGGATATTTATAATCTGATTCGCGGTTTACATCCATGGCCTGTCGCTTATACGCGATACGAAGGCAAACCAATGAAGATCTGGTGGGGCGAGCCGGATGGTAGAACACATCAGGGAGAGCCTGGAGAAATTGTGGCTGTTACTACGGATGCTTTTACTGTTGTTTGCGGCAATAAGCGCGGATTGCGGGTTGTAGACATCCAACCTGCCGGAAAAAAACGCATGACGGTAAAGGATTATTTGCATGGTTCACACGATCGAATCAAACCGGGAATAAGGCTGGGTGAATGATTTGGAAAAATATATGCTTCGGAAAACGATACTGGAATTATTATTGAAAATTGATCAAGGCGGATACAGTCACCTGCTTATCGATCATGAAATAAAAGCAAAGAAGTTTTCCGAAAAGGATGTTGCCTTATTGACGGAAATTGTTTATGGGACAATCCAGCGGAAATTGACGTTGGATTTTTATTTGGAACATTTCATCCATACCAAAAAGAAAATCCAACCATGGGTCTGGATGCTGCTGAGGATGTCTGTCTATCAAATGGTCTATTTGGATAAAGTGCCCGATCATGCCGTCATCCATGAGGCGGTTGAAATCTCCAAACAAAGGGGACATAAGGGCGTTGCATCATTTGTAAATGGTGTGCTCCGAAATGTACAGCGCAAAGGTCTGCCCGACATCTCGGAAATAAAGGACGATGCACAGCGGCTTAGTATTGAAACAAGCCACCCGCTTTGGCTCGTTGAAAATTGGATAGAAATGTACGGCTATGAAACGACGAAAAAAATATGCATTGCAAATTTGCAAGATAAACCCGTATCTATTCGTATCCAGCCGATGCGTATCGAGATGGAAGATGCCCTCGCCAAGCTAAAGGAAGAAGGTTATCGCGTAAGACGCTCGCGCATAGCCGATCAAGGAATTGTCATTGAACAAGGAAATATATTAAAATCGCCCTTGTTCAAAAATGGCTTTGTGACGATTCAGGACCAAAGTTCCATGCTCGCAGGTATTATGCTTGACCCCAAACCCGGCATGACGGTACTTGATGCATGCAGTGCACCTGGTGGCAAGGCAACGCATCTAGCCGAACTTATGGAAAACAGCGGAAAAATCCACGCCCATGATTTGCATCCAAACAAAATAAAAGAAATAAATAAGCGGGCTGAACAGCTTCAATTAACAATTATTGATGCAAAACAGGTAGATGCAAGAAAACTAGGCCAGCTCTATCCCGACAATTCCTTCGATCGCATCCTCATTGATGCGCCTTGTTCCGGTTTAGGGGTGATGCGCAGCAAACCGGACATAAAATATCGAAAAACGGATGCAGATGTTACGGCTTTGGCAGCCATCCAAGCAGAAATTTTGCAAGCAGCCGCACCGCTGCTGAAAAAGGACGGTTTATTAGTGTATAGTACCTGTACAATTGATAAAAGAGAAAATGAACAGGTAGTGGCAGCTTTTTTAAGTAGCCATCCGGAATTTGAAATAGATCCATCCTTGTTTGAAGCATTGCCGGATTATTTACGCCAAACAAGTGGCATTTCCGCATATGGACTGCAACTATTTCCATCTAATGGCGAAACAGATGGATTCTTTTTGTCTAAAATGATAAAAAAGACCTAAGAATGTGGTGTCCAGCTTAACAGATGGTTGATAAATGATGCATATCACTATATATTTTAAATAAGAGAGCAGTACGACATTTCACATCTACTAAAACAGTGTAAAGGGGTGAAACCATGGAAGGACAATTTATGACGGACACAGGGAGAGTCAGGGCCCACAACGAGGATTCAGGCGGCGTCTTTAAGAACGATACCTGTCAGCAGCTGGCAATCATAGCGGATGGAATGGGTGGTCATCAAGCAGGGGATGTCGCAAGTCAAATGGCAGCGGATATCCTGAAGAAGAAATGGCAAGCACATAAAGAAGCAGCAACACCGGATGAGACGGAAAAATGGCTGAATTCAGTTTTGCATGAGATTAATCAGGAGATCTTTGCCCATTCGCTTTCCAATGAAGAATGCCGCGGGATGGGAACAACCATTGTTCTTGCAGTGTGCGCACCGGATTTCGTGACAATCAGCCATATTGGTGATAGCAGATGTTATTTATATTCAAACGGCAAGTTAAATCAGGTGACTGAAGACCACTCACTTGTGAATGAACTGGTGCGATCAGGGGAAATAACCAAAGAAGATGCAAAATTCCATCCGCAAAAAAACGTTGTTCTCAAGGCACTTGGTACCGAGGAAACGGTGAAGCCCGACATCCAGACATTAAATTGGGAAAAGGGTGACAAGCTGCTACTTTGTTCTGATGGTTTGACTGATAAAGTAGATGATCGGGAAATAGCAGAATGCTTTGCTTCTTCCAAATCGATAAGAGAAATCGGCGACTATTTAATTCGCGCAGCAAATGAGCGGGGCGGGGAAGACAACATTTCACTTGTCATCATGAACCATCAACATATGGAAGCAGGTGAAAATTCATGCTGAATGGCCGTATTCTCAATGAACGCTACCTGATTAAGGAAATGATTGGTGGCGGGGGGATGGCAGATGTTTATTTGGCCCGGGACATGATTTTGGAACGGGATGTTGCCATTAAAGTTTTGCGGCTGGAGTTCGCCAATGATCAGGAATTTATTGCACGATTTGATCGAGAGGCGCAAGCAGCAACCAGTTTATCGCACCCAAATATTGTCAGTATTTATGACGTTGGCGAAGAAGACCACATTCTGTATATGGTTATGGAATATGTGGATGGCATGACATTAAAAGAATACATACAACGCTTCGGTCCCATTGAGGTAGTCGAAGCAATTGATATTATGAAACAAATAACCGCAGCGATTGCGCACGCACATGAAAATGCAATTGTCCATCGTGACATCAAGCCGCAAAATATTATGATCAACAGCTACGGTCAAATAAAGGTAACAGATTTCGGTATTGCTGTTGCGTTAAGTGCCACAGCCCTGACACAAACAAATACCATCTTGGGATCTGTGCATTATTTATCCCCTGAACAGGCAAGGGGAGGATTGGCTACAAAAAAATCGGATATATACTCCCTTGGTATTGTGTTTTATGAACTGTTAACAGGGAAACTGCCATTTTCAGGACAATCCCCCGTAGCGATTGCTTTAAAGCATCTGCAATCGGACACGCCGTTTGTGCGGGATTTTAATCCGGATATTCCGCAAAGCGTGGAAAATATTGTGCTAAAGGCAATGGCAAAAGATCCTTTTCAGCGATTTTCAACGGTCTATGAAATGCAGGAGAGCTTGGAAGCAGCCCTGGATCCAAGCAGGGCAAACGACCCGAGATTTTTCCCGGCGGTATCGGCAGGCGAAGAAACAAAAGCGATTCCGATTATTACAGACAACATCCCTGTAGATGAAAGTGATGATACGATCATTCATCAGCCGGATATGGAAACAAAAGAAGTGAACGGTAACAAGCAGAACAAAAAAGCTTCAAAGCCGAAAAAGCCCAAGAAGAAGAAAACCAAGCAGAACAAAAAGAAAAAATGGTTCATCATTCTCCTGCTCATCCTGCTTGCTTCTGCAATAACAGCGGCATTTTTAATTCCGGGGATCATCAAACCCAAAGACGTTACCATTCCCGATGTTGCCGGTAAGGAATATGAAGATGCCGTGGATCAGTTGGAGGCTTTGAATTTGCATGTCCGGCAGGAAAAATCATATTCCGAAAAGGTGGATGAGGGAATTGTTATTCGGACAGATCCACACAAAGGAAAAACGGTAAAAGAAGATTCAACGATTACGGTGGTTGTCAGTCAAGGGAAAGAAAAAGAGGAAATGGCCGATTATGTAGGGAGAGACTACGAACAAACAAAAGCTATTCTGCAGGATAATGAATACGAAGACGTTATTGCCTATGAAAAATATTCGGATCGTCCAAAAGGGGAGATTATCAATCAAATTCAACCAACCCCGGGAACGAAGGTTATCCCAAGTGAAACAAAAGTTATTTTTGAGATAAGCATTGGACCGGAATTGATTAATTTAAACAACTTGAAAGGCATGACGGAAACAGAAGCTAAACAGTATCTGGAAGCGAACGGCTTAAAGATGAATAAAATTGAAGAGAATTCGGACACCGTACCTAAGGGACAAGTTATTAAGCAAAATCCGGATAGTAATACGGATCTTGAAAAAGGGGAGACCGTTGATGTCTATGTATCAATAGGCCCTGAAGAAAAACCGCCAGCCTCCCATACCGTTACATTTACGGTTCCTTATAATCCGGATGCAGCGGACGATGATAAGCGAGATGATGAACATACCGAAAACAAACCGCAAACCGTAAAAATATATATAAGGGACATGGAACACGACATTTCCGAAGTTTATAAAGAAGATACGATTACCAAAGACAAGGAATACACCATCACGTTAACAATTGCGCCTGATTCAGATGGTGAATATAAAGTAATGCGGGATGACGAGCTAATTATAAATAAGACGGTTGGATATAAAGAAGGTGAATAGATGACGGAAGGACGCATTATGAAAGCGTTAAGCGGGTTTTACTATGTAAAAGCATCTGATACCGTATATGCGTGCAAGGGCAGGGGATTATTTCGCAAACAAAAAATAACCCCGCTTGTCGGGGATCTGGTTACTTTTGACCCGGAAGAGGGATATATAACCAGTATTTCCAAACGAAAAAACGAGCTTACGCGACCTCCAATTGCCAATATTACGCAGGCCATCATTGTCAATTCTGCCAACAAGCCGGCGTTTAGCAGCATGCTATTGGACCGATTTCTTGTATTGGTTGAATCAAAGCACATTCGCCCAATCATTGTCATTACAAAAATAGATACGACAAGTGATTCACAGCTGGAGGAGTTGAAAGAAATCCAGAAATTATATACACAAATTGGCTACAGCGTCAATTTGTTTTCAGCCAAGCAAGCGACAGATACATCTGCACTCGAAAAATTTTTTGACGGGGAAATCACTGTTATTGCAGGGCAGTCAGGTGTCGGAAAGACATCCATGCTTAACGCTTTAGATCCTTCGCTTTTACTTAAAACAGCTGACATCTCCGAAAGCCTTGGCAGAGGCAAGCATACGACAAGGCATGTGGAGTTGCTTGAAATTGCAGGAGGGCTAATTGCTGATACGCCGGGTTTTAGCTTGCTGGATTTGGACGGTATCGAGCCAAATGAACTGGCAAATTGTTTTCCGGAATTCCGTGATTATCAGTACGCCTGCAAATTCCGCGGCTGCCTGCATGATAAAGAACCGAAGTGTGCTGTAAAAGAGGCGGTGGACAGTGGTGTTATTGCTGCTTTTCGCTACGAGCATTACATTAGTTTTTTAAAAGAAATTCAATCACGAAAGCCGAGGTATTGACCAATGACGAAAATTGCTCCATCTATCCTGTCAGCGGATTTTGCTAAGTTGGGCGATGAAATAAAAGATGTCGTAAATGGCGGTGCGGATTACATTCATGTGGATGTCATGGATGGTCATTTTGTGCCGAATATCACGATTGGCCCATTAATTGTCGAAGCAATACGACCAATGAGCAATATACCGCTTGACGTTCACTTAATGATTGAAAACCCTGATGCGTATATCAAAAGCTTTGCGGATTCGAAAGCTGATATAGTCACCGTTCACCAGGAAGCATGTGTTCATCTCCACCGTACTATCCAGCTGATAAAATCCTATGGAATGAAAGCCGGTGTTGCATTAAACCCGGCTACACCAGCGGAAACGATCAAGGAAATACTCGAAGATATAGACCTTGTCCTGGTTATGTCGGTGAACCCCGGATTTGGCGGACAGAAATTTATTGACAAAGCTGTGGAAAAGATTGCCAAAATTGCTGCTTGGCGCAAACAAAGCAACCTTAATTTTGAAATTGAAGTTGATGGTGGCGTCAATACAAAAACAGCCAAGCTTTGTACGGATGCAGGTGCGGATGTGCTTGTTGCGGGAAGTGCTATCTATAATGAAAAAGATCGCAAACAGGCAATAAAGGCAATATTATCTGCCGCCAAAGGAGAATAGGAATGAAAGTAGGAATTATTGCGGGAGGACCAGAGGATTTATTGCCGGATTTATCCGCATACGTTAATGACATTGATGTATGGATTGGTGCGGATCGTGGTGCGGTCGTTTTATTGGAAAAAGGATTGCCGATTGATTATGCAATTGGCGATTTTGATTCCATAGCGGATCCACAGCGCAAATCGCTGGAAACCAAAGCAAAGGTTTTTCGAAAGTATCCCTCTGAAAAAAATGAAACCGATTTGGAGTTGGCGATTATACAAGCGATAGAATTACAACCGCAATCGGTATACTTGTTTGGGGCAACCGGTGGACGACTGGACCATACGCTGGTGAATCTGCAAATACTGTTGCGATTTGCCGAACACGATATGGATGCAGCAGTTGTGGATCGCTTGAATATCGTCACGTTAGCACAGCACGGCACCCATACCATACAAAATGACCGCCAGTATCCGTATATTTCTTTTATACCAATGACTCCGACGGTAACCGGACTGACTTTAAACAATTTTTATTATCCTCTAACCGACCAGACGATAACTTTTGGTTCAACGTTATGTGTTTCTAATAAGCTGACAGCAAATTGTGGTACTTTTTCGATTGATAAAGGCATAGTATTAATTATAAAGAGTCGTGATGCATAGGTAAAAGCGGCTTGGCTATTGCTTTTTCGCAAATCGAGGAGGTCGAACTCATGAAATTTTATACGATTAAACTTCCCAGATTTATTGGCGGATTTGTACGAGTTGTGATCGGGATGTTTAAAAAAGAGAAGTAATTAAGCGGACTTTTGTCAAGTATTTGGCAGAAGTCTTTTTTCCTTGGAATTTGGCTGGAGCCGGATGTGGCTGTCATAGCAAATAACATTCATATCGCACAATTTTATACTTCCTTTCTTTACCTGCAAAAAAAGCACCCAGCTGGGCTTGGGTGCCTTAACTCTTTGATGCAACTTATCGCATGTATACCGGCAGTTACGCCCCTAATACCCAGGGCTAATTTGCCAGCAAAAAAACAATATGGGGTGATAGACGAAATATGCCACGGACAGCGGCAGCATCTATGCAACCCATATTGTTTGCAACGGGCGAACAATCAGTGGATATTCTGACTGATTGAAATTTCGCTTTATCAAACGCGTTCTACCTTGCCTGATTTCAGGGCGCGGGCAGAAACGTATACACGTTGAGGTTTTCCATCAACCATAATATGTACTTTTTGCACATTTGCTTTCCATTTGCGTTTGCTGTAGTTCATCGCGTGAGAGCGTTGATTACCAGTATGGGTTTGACGTCCAGTGATAACACATTTTCTAGCCATATAAATTACCTCCTACTCTGACATATAAATACCTTTATAAATTTAGCATATGTCGGATAGGATTGCAATAGGTGAAGTCTATTTTATGTTATAAGAAAGTATAAAATTCAGGCAGTATGAATGTCATTTGCTATGACAGCCACGTCCGGCTCCAGCGCCCAGCAACTAGCAAATGGTTTTCGATGGGACGAGTAATCGCAGTCCCAGGACGTCGCGCTTTTAGCCTGTAAGGGCGCTTGCGCCTTTGTTCCTATAAAGAAAAAATGCTTGACGGAATAAAAGGAATCATTCATTGTTATAAAGGGACTATTTGCACATATGTAATTTTAAGGTTTTCTTTAAAAAAACGTTTGCTTGTAGTAAAATAAATGATAAGTATCGGCATTGAAGGAGGTTTATTTATGTCCATTGAATTAAATACAAACGATGGTCATGTTACAATAACGAACGAAGTCATTGCCACGATAGCCGGCGGAGCGGCTGTTGAATGCTATGGGATAGTCGGCATGGCATCAAAAAGCCAAATCCGGGATGGCATCGCAGAGATTTTAAGAAAAGAAAACTATTCCCGCGGGGTTGTTGTAAGACAGGAAAACGATAGTCTTCATATTGATATGTATATTATTGTAAGCTATGGTACAAAGATTTCCGAGGTAGCCCACAATGTGCAATCCCAGGTAAAATACAATTTAAGCCAATCACTTGGATTGGAAATTGACTCGGTTAATATTTACATACAAGGCGTTCGTGTCTCCAAGGATTAAGGGGATTGCTTGTGTGCCAGAGGAGGAAATAATGTGATTGTTGAAAAATTGGACGGGAGCACATTTGCGAAAATGGTACGGATGGGTGCAAACCACCTTTCAAATCGTGCTGAGCAAATTGATGCTTTAAATGTTTTCCCGGTACCGGACGGTGATACGGGAACAAATATGAATTTATCGATGACGTCCGGGTCCAATGAAGTCAAAAAAGCGGATCCGGGTAAAATCGGCGATGTTGCTGCGGCGTTTTCAAAAGGATTGCTGATGGGAGCAAGAGGAAATTCCGGTGTCATACTATCCCAGCTTTTTCGCGGTTTTTCAAAAGCGTTGGAACAAAGGGAAACAATAACATCCGTAGAATTGGCGGATGCATTAAAAAACGGTGTAAATACTGCTTATAAGGCGGTTATGAAGCCTGTTGAGGGGACGATCTTGACGGTCGCCAAAGATGCTGCCGATAACGCTGTTGAAACAGCAAAAACGCAAAAAGATATTGTAGTTTTGATGGAGAAAATGCTTGCTGAAGCGAAAGCATCGCTGAAACGGACCCCTGAATTATTGCCGGTACTAAAGGAAGTTGGCGTTGTGGATTCCGGTGGTCAGGGATTGGTAACGATCTACGAGGGATTCGCCGCTGCATTAAAGGGCGAAGAATTACCCCAAGATGAAATTGTCAATGATATGGAAGAAATGGTAAATGCGCAGCATCACCAGATTGCGCAGGATTTTATGGATACATCTGATATTGAATTTGGCTATTGCACAGAGTTTATGGTCAAGTTTGAAGCGGATAAATTGAAAAAACACCCATTTGATGAAACACAATTCCGAAATGAACTTAGCGAACATGGTAATTCACTGCTTGTTGCAGCTGACGATCAAATCGCCAAGGTCCATATTCATGTGGAATACCCTGGTAATGTGTTGACGATTGGTCAGAAGTACGGCAGCCTAATCAATATGAAAATCGAAAATATGCGAGAGCAGCATAGTGCGATTGTAGGAAATAAAGCTGATAAGCCAAAGGAAAAACAGCCATATGGCATTGTAGCGGTAGCAATGGGTACCGGTATCAAGGCATTATTTGAGAGCTTAGGTGCAACAGTTGTCATTGAAGGCGGACAGACGATGAATCCAAGTACACAGGATATAGCTGATGCCATTCAACAGGCTAATGCCGAGAAAGTGCTTGTTTTACCGAATAATAAAAATATTGTCATGGCAGCCCAACAAGCAGCTGAACTGGCTGAAGCAAGCGCGGCTGTAGTTGAAACGAAAACCATTCCCCAAGGGATTAGTGCCTTGCTTGCCTTCCATCCGGAACTGGAATTAGAAGACAACAAGAAAGAAATGGAAGCAGCCGGCATGCAGGTGAAAACAGGACAAGTAACGTATGCAGTGCGCGATACGACAATTGATGGGGTACACATCGAAAAAGACAGTTTTATGGGGATTCTGGACGGCAAGATTACTGCATCTGATACAGATAAACTGGCAACGACGAAAAAGCTGCTTGATGCGATGATTACAGAAGATGATGAAATATTAACAGTCATCTATGGCGAAGATGTGGACGAGCAGGAAATAAGGGAACTGCAAGATTATGCGCAAGAACAGTTTGAAGACATTGAAATAGAGATCCATGAAGGCAATCAGCCGATCTATTCCTTCATTATCTCCGTTGAGTAACGAGTAAAAGCACCCGTGTGATGAAAGCGGGTGCTTTTCAATATATATCAATTATCTTTAATTGGATTATTGCGAAGAATACTTCTGTAAATATCCGTACTAGTGGAGCATCCCAAAAGTTCTTTCCGAATCAAATCTATGAGCGGCATTATATGTAAACAAAAGGTAGTTTGCTTTATGCAAAAACTGTTGATTGGAACGGGAGGCTGAGACCTAGCCCTCTAAAAGCATCCGCCTGTAGCGACCCTTGGCGACAGCATGAAGTAAACTCGGGCAAATTATCTCCAATCATCCCACTTTTCTCAAGGCGCATTTATGGATTTTACCCTGGAAAAGTTGAGACAGTAAAATATCCTATCTCCTCGTAATCGTTTTCCCTCTACTGCTATCATGCGAAATATTTTTCCTGCCTACAAATGCTAATTACATTTCTTTTTGTTATAATTTACAGTACATAGATTAATAGTATAACCAAGGCGGTGTGGAAGATGAAGTATAACTCGGTATTTGACATAATAGGACCCGTAATGGTAGGACCATCAAGCTCACATACGGCAGGAGCTGCCCGCATTGGGTTGGCAGCTAAAAATCTATTTGGAAGCGACATCAGGTGGGCGAGAATTCATTTATATGGATCATTTGCCAAAACATATCAAGGTCACGGTACAGATATGGCACTAGTTGGAGGGCTGTTGGGCTTTGATACGGATGACCCACGAATGAGAAATGCACTGGAAATAGCGAAACGCCAAGGCTTACAGGTTACGTTTATTGAAGATAGTGCCAAAACCAATCATCCAAATACGGCAAGGCTGATCGTTGGAAATGATGAAGGAAGCCTGGAACTGGTCGGTGTTTCAATCGGTGGAGGAAAAGTCGAGATTTGTGAATTAAATGGATTTGAATTGCGCCTGTCCGGAAATCATCCTGCTATTTTGATCATGCATAATGATCGGTATGGCGCGATTGCATCCGTTACAAAAATACTTGCCAAAAATGAACTCAACATTGGCCACATGGAAGTGAACCGTAAAGATGTCGGGAAAGAAGCCCTGATGGTCATCGAGACAGACGAAAATGTTTCAGATGATATCATGGAGGAATTGCAGCAGGCTGACCATATCATCAGGATTTCCAAAATTGTCAGTTAGAAGATTTTGTAAAGGAGATGTGGACATGTTTCGAAATGTAGCGGAATTGGTTCAAATTGCAGAACAGCAACAAATACCCATTTCTGAAGTGATGATTTTACAAGAAATGGATACAAAGAATAAATCGAGAGAAGAAGTTTTTTCGGAAATGGAGAGAAATTTACAAGTGATGGAAGATGCCATTGCTAAAGGATTGGAAGGCGTCCAATCGGTTACTGGATTAACCGGGGGAGATGCGGTTCTCATTCAAAAATACATGCAAGAAAAGACGCCTCTTTCCGGTAATTTAATGATGGATGCAGTCAGTAAGGCAATGGGAACAAATGAAGTGAACGCCGCAATGGGCATGATTTGTGCAACACCGACAGCAGGAAGTGCGGGGTGTGTTCCGGGTACGTTATTTGCTGTGAAAAATCAGCTGAATCCGACGAGAGAACAAATGGTACGTTATTTATTCACGGCTGGTGCGTTTGGATTTGTTGTTGCAAACAATGCTTTTATTTCCGGTGCTGCCGGTGGCTGCCAGGCAGAGGTAGGGTCGGCAGGGGCGATGGCATCGGCTGCAATTGTTGAGATGGCGGGAGGTACGCCGCAGCAATCAGCAGAGGCATTCGCCATGACGTTAAAAAATATGCTTGGATTGGTATGTGACCCTGTAGCAGGCTTGGTAGAAGTTCCTTGTGTGAAGCGTAATGCCGGCGGCGCATCGCTAGCAATTGTTTCAGCAGATATGGCTTTGGCAGGAGTCAAAAGTCGGATCCCTTGTGATGAAGTGATTGGTGCAATGTACCAGATCGGCTTATCGATGCCACAAACTTTGCGTGAAACAGGTGAAGGCGGATTAGCCGATACACCGACAGGCAGGGAATTAAGGGAGAAAATATTTGGCGTATCTGCTGTGAAAGAGTGATTGATTTTGATAAATGATCCCATCACTAGTTTAAAAGGAATCGGAGAAAAATTTGCCGAAGATCTGGCAGCAATGGATATTTTTACAATTTCCGACCTGTTAAACTATTTTCCATACAGGTATGATGTATTTGAAATAAAACCAATCGCAGAACTGATCCACGATGATAAAGTAACGATAGAAGGGACAATACTTAATCCACCATCACTTCGTATGTATGGAAGGAAAAAATCGCGTCTCGTATTTCAGCTTGAAGTGGAAGGTGTTGTCGTCAAGGCGGTGATGTTTAATCGCTCATTTGCCAAGAAACAACTGCAACAGGGAGATACGGTTACGTTAACCGGTAAATGGGATGCGCATCGCCTACAAATTACGGTAAGCCAGTATCATAAAGGACCGGCAAATCGCAATAGGAGTATACAACCTGTTTATTCTTTGAAAGGCAGTGTCACCAATTTGCGACTAAAAAAAGCAATTGCAGGCGCAATGAAAGCTTGCGGGAGCGAAATACCGGAATTGCTGCCTGAGCACTATTTGCAGGCATATAAGCTGCCATTACGGACACAGGCGGTGAAAACGATGCATTTTCCTTCTTCTCGGGTTGCTTTAAAGCACGCGCGAAGAAGGTTTATTTACGAGGAATTTCTCTTGTTTCAGCTGAAGGTTCAACTGCTCAGAAAGCGGAAAAAGGAAGCCGCTAAAGGTAATGCACAAACATACGATAAAGAAAAGGTGCAGGCCTTCATTGATTCGCTTCCTTTTAAGTTGACTACGGCGCAGTTAAAAGTACTACAACAAATACTGGTGGATTTGGCATCACCTTATCGGATGAACCGGCTTTTGCAAGGGGATGTCGGGTCGGGAAAAACGGTTGTGGCGGCAATTGCCTTATTTGCAGGCATCACTGCTGGCAAACAAGGCGCGTTGATGGTTCCAACTGAAATATTGGCTGAACAGCATGTGCAATCACTAAAAGCTTTCTTTGGAAATAAAGTGAACATTGTTTTGCTAACCGGTTCTGTAAAAGGGAAAAAAAGGCAGCAAATTTTAACAGATTTGCGCAATCATCATGTCGATATCGTTATAGGAACCCATGCACTCATTCAGGATGAGGTTCATTTTGCCGATTTGGGTCTTGTAATCGTTGATGAACAACATCGCTTTGGCGTAGAGCAAAGGAGAACTTTGAGAAATAAAGGGTTGCACCCCGATGTTTTATTTATGACGGCGACACCGATTCCCCGCACGCTCGCAATAACCGCTTTTGGTGATATGGATGTTTCCGCAATTGATGAGATGCCTGCAGGAAGAAAAGAAATTGAAACGTATTGGGTTAAAGCAAATATGTTTGAACGTATCCTGCATTTTATTGCCAAGCGGGTCGAAAACGGGGAGCAAGCATATGTGATTTGCCCATTAATCGAAGAATCGGACAAATTGGATATCCAGGACGCTGTCGAGCTTTATGAACAATTAAAAGCTTATTACGGTGAAGATATACAAGTAGGCTTGATGCATGGGCGACTTTCTTCTGCTGAAAAAGATCAGGTGATGCAGGACTTTTCTGAAAATAAATTGCAAGTGCTCGTGTCGACTACTGTGGTGGAAGTAGGTGTGAATGTTCCAAATGCCACAATTATGGTAATCTACGATGCTGAAAGGTTCGGTCTTGCTCAGCTACACCAGCTGCGAGGACGTGTTGGCAGGGGAGAGCAGCAGAGTTATTGTATCTTGATTGCAGAACCGAAAACAGAGGTTGGCAAGGAACGGATGCGAATTATGACAGAGACAACGAATGGATTCAAGCTGGCTGAAGAGGACTTACATTTGCGTGGCCCGGGAGATTTCTTCGGGAAAAAGCAGAGCGGTCTTCCTGATTTTAAAGTGGCGGATATGGTACATGATTATAGAGCTTTGGAAACGGCGCGGACGGATGCAGAAGAAATCATTAAAAATAACTGGCTGCAAACACCGGATTTTCAGCCAATACTTGCTTATTTGAAGGATGAAGGTGTCTTCTCCATGAAATTGGATTAGTGCTCCATTCGTTAGAAATAAGCTGTTGCTTGCAAAATCAAACCAGCTATAATATATTACTGTTAGTACCAAGTCATAATACTTGGAGAAAAAGAATAATAGCATTTGTGGATGGTGCTGACATGAGAATACCTAAAGCGGAAAGACAACAAGCTTTGAAAGAAACGATCGATCGAACACCGTTCATCACAGACGAGGATTTAGCCAAGAAATTTGGTGTAAGTATCCAGACGATCCGCTTGGATAGAATGGAATTATCCATACCTGAATTAAGGGAAAGAATCAAGTCGGTTGCTACATCGCAATGGGATGAATCGGTACGAACGCTCGTACCGGAAGATGTGATCGGGGAGATTATCGACTTGGAGCTGGGAAAACGCGCCATCTCCATTTTGGATATCGGACCTGAGCATATTTTTACACGGAATAATATCGCGCGCGGCCATCACTTGTTCGGCCAGGCAAATTCTTTAGCGGTGGCGGTGATTAATGACGAATTGGCACTAACAGCCAAATCGAATGTCACCTTTATCCGACAGGTAAAACAAGGCGAACGTGTCATTGCTAAAGCAAGTGTTGAAGGAGAAAGCACAAAAGGAAGAACCATTGTCAAAGTAAAAAGCTTTGTTGACAATGAAATAGTGTTTACGGGAACTTTTTATATGTATCATAATAAGGATAAGCATTCGTAGTCCAATTGGCCAGTTTGTAAAGGGGAAGTTTATATGAGAATAGCAATCGATGCCATGGGAGGAGATCATGCTCCCAAAGAAATTGTGCAAGGCGCCATGGATGCCGTAAATGAAATGGAAGATTTGCAGATTACACTCGTAGGCGATGAAGCACAAATCAATCCGTTGCTGACAAATCAAAAAAACATTGAAATTTTACATACAACCGAGATGATTACCAGCGAAGATGAGCCGGTGCGTGCGGTACGCAAAAAGAAAAATGCATCCATGGTACGGATGGCGCAGGAAGTGAAGGAAGGCAGGGCAGATGCCTGCATTTCTGCCGGAAATACCGGGGCGTTAATGAGCGCGGGACTGTTCATTGTCGGCAGGATTGAAGGAATCGACAGGCCGGCATTAAGCCCGACATTACCGACATTGGATGGGAAAGGTTTTTTGCTGCTTGACGTTGGTGCGAATGTTGATGCGAAACCACATCATTTGGTGCAATATGCTGTCATGGGATCGATCTATGCTGAAAAGGTCCGTCATATACCGTCCCCGACAGTCGGTCTGTTAAATGTTGGCACGGAAGATGGCAAAGGAAACGATTTGACAAAAAAAGTTTTTGCAAAACTGCAAGAAGCTCCTTTGAATTTTATCGGCAATGTAGAAGCAAGGGATATTTTGAATGGAGCAGCAGATGTTGTCGTTACAGATGGGTTTAGTGGCAATATTGCACTGAAATCGATTGAGGGTACGGCACTGACGATGTTTTCCATGTTGAAGGAAGCATTTATGGGATCTTTCAAAACCAAGCTTGCTGCCGGAATGATAAAAAATGACTTGAAAGGCCTGAAAACAAAGCTTGATTATTCGGAGTACGGAGGAGCAGGTCTATTTGGTCTTTGTGCACCGGTCATAAAGGCACATGGTTCTTCCAATGCAAGGGCTATTGTCAATGCTATCAAACAGGCAAGGAATATGGCAGCAATGCACGTAACAGATACAATTAAAGAAAAATTGGAAACAATGAATGACAAAGGAGGACAATAGCATGAAGCGTTTGGCATTTATGTTTCCCGGTCAGGGTTCGCAAGTGGTTGGGATGGGAAAAGAGATTCATGATCATTATCCATCTGTTCAAGAAATGTTTGATCAAGCCAATGAAGCGCTTGGTAAGGACATCCGCAATTTAATGTTCAATGGTCCTAAGGAAACACTGACAGAAACGGAAAATACCCAGCCTGCATTATTGCTTTCAAGTGTCGCGGTTTATTCGATTTTGAAAGAAGAAGGCATTGCACCGGATATGGTTGTTGGACATAGTCTTGGCGAATACAGTGCACTCGTTGCAGCTGGGGCGCTCAAGCTGGACAATGCCTTGCCGCTTGTTGCAACAAGGGGAAGATTGATGGAACAGGCTTTTCCAAAGGGTCAAGGTACGATGGCTGCGGTTTTGGGATTGGAGCAAACGGCCATTGAGGCTGTACTTTCGGAAATTCAGGATGAAATCGTAGATGTGGCAAATTTAAATTGTCCGGGACAAATTGTTATTTCCGGATCCCAAGCAGGTGTGGAACAAGCAAGTCTCATGCTGAAGGAAAAAGGTGCCAAAAGGGTTCTGCCGCTAAATGTAAGCGGACCTTTTCATTCCCGCTTAATGAAAGCAGCCAATGATGAATTTGCGGACTATCTGCATAGGGTGGATATTCATCAAGCGAATATCCCTGTTTATGCCAATGTAACTGCACAGCCGGTAAGAGATGCCGCGAATATAAAGGAACTTTTGCTCAAACAGCTTTATTCCCCCGTACGTTTTGAGGAATCCGTAAGAAATATGATCGAACAAGGGGCGGATACTTTTGTCGAAGTCGGAACAGGAAAAGTGCTTTGCGGCTTGCTTCGAAAAATCAACCGGAATGTGACAACATTTGCTGTACAAGATCTTGAATCATTGGAAAAATTCCAGGCATGGTACAAGGAGGAAAATAAATGAATAAGACTGCTTTGGTAACTGGTGCATCCCGGGGAATCGGCAAAGCAATCGCATTGGAACTGGCGAGAAATGGCGTAAATATCGTTGTCAATTATGCCGGAAGTAAAGATAAAGCGCAGGCAGTAGTGGAGGAAATTGAAACCCTTGGTGTTCGTGCGATAAAATTTCAAGCCAATATCGGCAGTGAAGATGATGTAAAAGCAATGGTAAAAGAAACGGTAAAAACGTTCGGCAGCCTAGACATATTGATTAATAATGCCGGAATTAACAGGGACAACCTGTTGATGCGTATGAAAGAATCGGAGTTTGATGATGTGATTCAGACGAATTTAAAGGGTACTTTTTTATGTATCAAGGCTGTCACAAGACAGATGATGAAGCAGCGTGACGGCCGAATCGTTAATGTTGCCTCGGTTGTCGGGATTAGCGGAAACCCTGGCCAAGCGAATTATGTTGCAGCAAAGGCCGGTATTATCGGTTTGACAAAAACGGCGGCAAAAGAACTTGCTTCACGCAATATTCGCGTCAATGCCGTGGCACCAGGGTTTATTACAACGGATATGACCGATGCATTATCCGAGGAGCAAAAAGCAGGCATGTTGCAGATGATTCCTTTGGCAAGACTTGGAACACCTGAAGATATTGCGAAAACAACACGGTTTCTTGTATCAGATGATGCTGCCTATATTACCGGACAAACAATTGTCATTGATGGCGGCATGGCCATGTAAAAGATTTTCAGATTTGAATAAGCGTAGCAAAACGCTTATACTACTTGAAGGGAGGTGAATGAGCATGGCAGACGTTTTCGATCGGGTAAAAGATATTATTGTTGATAAATTGGAAGTGGATGAATCCAAGGTTACAATGGAAGCATCTTTCAAAGAAGATTTGGAAGCTGACTCACTTGATGTAGTTGAGCTTGTGATGGAATTGGAAGATGAATTTGATATGGAAATTGCTGACGAAGAAGCTGAAAAAATCAATACAGTTGGTGATGCTGTAAATTACATAAACAGCCAACAGTAATTGGTTTGCTATTTTTGCTTATTTCCAAAACGCTAAACTACATGAACATTTGTTGAAAGTCTCGCATGCTGCGGGACTTTTGTGTATATGCTAAGAAATGGCATTTAGGAGGTGAAATGATGGACATTAAGAAACTGGAAAGACAATTGGATATCGAATTTCACGATCACCAATTAATCACACAGGCATTTACGCATTCATCTTATGTGAATGAGCATCGCAAGGAAAAGCATTCAGATAATGAACGACTGGAATTTCTCGGAGACGCAGTTTTGGAGCTGGGAGTTTCCCAATATCTTTACAAGAAATTTACGGATATGCCCGAGGGGGAAATGACAAAATTGCGTGCAGCCATTGTTTGTGAGCCCGCTCTGTTTTCTTTTGCCAAGGAATTGCATTTTGATTCGTACATCCGACTTGGAAAAGGTGAGGAGCAAACCGGCGGAAGAATGAGGCCTGCACTGCTTTCTGATGTATTCGAGGCGTTTCTCGGTGCATTGTATTTGGATCAAGGTTACGATACTGCATTGCAGTTTTTGAAAACCCATGTTTTCCCTGAAATCGATCGTGGTACTTTTTCGCATGGGATGGATTTTAAAAGCCAGCTGCAGGAGCTTGTCCAGCAGCATAAAGATCAAAATGTTTCCTATATCATTGCAGATGAACAAGGTCCGTCGCACAATAAACAATTTGTCTCTCATGTATTGTTAAACGGCGATGAGGTCTTTGGTATCGGCAAGGGACGTACAAAAAAAGAAGCGGAGCAAAACGCTGCCAAGAGTGCGATAGACAAGCTAATGAACAACTAATATGGAGGAAATGCTGAAACATTACCGTTATAACACCTTGACAATTTAGGAACAAAGGCGCAAGCGCGCTTACAGGCTAAAAGCGCGACGTCCTGGGGCTGCGGTTACTCGTCCCACCCAAAACCATTGCTAGTTGCTGGGCGCTGGAGCCGGACGTGGCCGTCATACAAAAGTGACGTTCATACAGCCTGAATTTTATACTTTCTTATAACATAAAGAAATGGCCATTCTCCAAAAGCATTATTTTTTACGAAAGATGAAAAATAGAATGGGTGAAAACTTATTTTCCAGGTTAATGCTATTGCTACCGTCTGGGATCGCTCCAGGCGGATGCTTTTTAGCGGGCACGGCCTCAGCCCCCGCGAAAAAACCATTCATGGTGGCTGCGGACTTGTGCTGGGGCAGCGATTACTCGCCCCACTGCAAACCATTATTCCCGCCGGAGTCACCGCCTTCCGCTTACCCGGACTGGTATAGATTTTTAAAAGAAGTATTTAGTCCTTTTAGCCTTTTCGAACACTACGCAGTTCGTCCAAAAATGCCTGGGACTCGGATGCACTAAGTGTTCCTTTTTGCATTACAATATCATACATAAATTTCAAATCATCATATTTATCAAGGTCATAATCATTGACATCCATAATCGAGCGATTTATAACCTGCAATTTAATAGCCAATTTCTCCAGCATATATTGCAGATTTTCTTTTGTTGCCACTTCCAAATTCACTACAAACACCTCTTTTAATTGTAAAAAAATAGTATCCGACTCCAGGAAACTTACTGTCGTAACTTCTTTTGAACCTATCTTTATGATAAAATAAATGCGTTAAAAAACCAATTATAATATAGAAAATAACGTAATTTCAGGGTGGATTCCATCGACTGATCGATGGATTATTTTAAGGAGAATGTTTAGCATGTTCTTGAAAAGACTGGAAAGTGTTGGATTTAAATCATTTGCGGAAAGAATTAATATTGCGTTCGTTCCGGGCGTAACAGCAGTTGTCGGTCCAAATGGAAGCGGGAAAAGCAATATCACGGATGCGATACGTTGGGTGCTGGGTGAACAGTCCGCAAAATCGTTGCGCGGTTCAAAAATGGAAGACATCATCTTTCAGGGAAGCGATACGCGAAAAAGACTAAATGTTGCTGAGGTGACGCTAATACTTGATAATTCCCAAAATCATCTGCCTATTGATTATGACGAGGTCAGTGTCACAAGAAGGGTCTATCGGTCGGGTGAAAGCGAATTTTATATTAACAAGCAAGCCTGCCGTCTAAAAGATATCGTTGACCTATTTATGGATTCCGGTCTGGGAAAGGAAGCATTTTCCATCATCAGCCAAGGGAAGGTTGAAGAAATTCTCAGTTCGAAAGCAGAAGAAAGAAGAACAATTTTTGAAGAAGCTGCCGGGGTACTGAAGTACAAGCAACGTAAAAAAAAGGCAGAATTCAAATTGACCGAAACGCAGGAAAATCTAAACCGGGTAGAAGACATTATTCACGAAATCCAACAGCAGATCGATCCGTTGGAAAAACAAGCGGACAAGGCAGAACAATATTTACGATATAAAGCCAATTTAAAGGAAAAAGAGATCTCACTGCTAGTGACGATTATTGAAGACATTCATTCAAAATATGCGCATTTGCAAAAAGAAATCGAAAAAGAAAAACTGGATGAAATTGCGTTAAAAACCAATATTCAGCAAAAACAGGCAGAATTGGAAGAAAAAAGGCGGGATTTGGAAAAACAAGATAAGCTGGTTGAAACAAAGCAAGCCAAGCTCGTTGAAGTAATCCAGTCGTTAGAGCAATTAGAAGGCAGGAAGCAAGTATTAAATGAACGCGTCAGCCATTTTGCACAAAACAAAGACAAACTTGAAAAAGAAAAACAGCAGACCTCTGCGCAAATTGAACAACTCACCAGTCAATGGAAGCAGGAGCAGGACAAACTGCAGGAACTAAAGAAGGTACAAAAAGAAACAAAATCCAAGTTGCACGACCTAAAAGAGCTACTGGAAATGAAAGAAGAAAATATCGTCCAGCAAATTGAAGATTTAAAATCCCAGTACATTGAATTATTGAATGAGCAGGCTGCAAAAAGAAATGAGCAGCAATCGATTGCGCAACAGCAGGAACAAATAGGCCATAAAAAGCAGCGACGAAATGTCCAGTTTCAAGGTTTGCTTGAAAACAGGGATAAATTAGAGCAAAAACATGAAGAACTGCAAGCTGCCGTCAACAAAGCAAAAGAGGTATACCATGCTGCCGAAAGAAAGATGGAGCAGTTGAAAGAGGAAGCCACCAGCCACCAACAAGCGTTTCGTGATATGCAAACGAAACTTTATCAAGGTTATCGCTACATTGAAAACCTCAAATCAAAGAAAGAAATGCTTCAGGAGATGAAAGATGACTTTCAAGGTTTCTTTCATGGTGTCAAGGCTGTCCTTCAAGCAAATAAGAACGGACAATTACAATCGATTTATGGAGCAGTTATCGAACTGCTGGACATCGACAAAGCATTCATTACAGCAATTGACACGGTTTTGGGAGGCGCCAGTCAGCATATTGTTGTAGAGAATGATCTTGCGGCAAGAGAAGCAATTGCCTGGTTGAAAAAAACAAATAATGGCCGTGCAACATTTTTACCGCTACAATCCATCCAGGCAAGATTTATTCCTGATACAATTTTACAAAGGATACAAACGCACGAGGGATTTATCGGAATAGCAGCTTCTCTCGTACAAACAGATCCGAAATACCAAAAGGCGATTGATCACTTGATGGGTCATGTCATCGTAGCCAAAACGTTGAAGACGGCCAATGAAATTGCCAAAGTAGCCGAGCGCCGCTTTCGTGTTGTGACATTGGAAGGCGATGTTGTCAATCCGGGTGGCTCCATGTCAGGTGGTGCACAGAAGAAAAAGGCCAACACGTTGTTTACAAGAGAAAAGGATTTGCAGGAAATTACGATTAAACTAAGCGACTACGAAAAAAAAGCCGCGCAATTGGAAACCTCTGTTCAAATGAAAAAGCAGGAAGTAACAGAAATAGAGCAAGAGCTAGAAAGTATGGAACAATCCATTTATAAAAACTACCAAAAATACCAGGAAGCCATATCGGCAGCAAAGGATATAAAATCACAGCTTGATTCCGTGAGAAGTGCATTGGCAATGTACGACCAGGAGGAGCTGCAATACAATCAGGATAATAGCAAGCTTGATGACAGAAAAAAAAGATTGCAAAATGATTTAAGTGCGCTTGAAAAGCAGCTTGCTGCCACACAAAAAGAAATTGATGAATTATCCGCTAAGCAAAAAGAATTACAAGATAATCAAGAAAAGACGAAAACTGCCTACTATCAGACGCAGATAACATTGGCTGAACAAGATGAGCGGATTAAAAACCAGCAGAGTCGCACGAAGCAACTGCAGCAAGAATTGGAAAGTGCCAAAGAAAAATATGAACAATATGCACAAGAACTTAAAGAACTGATTGAATTGAAGCGCGCAGATGAACGTTCTGAAGATATTGATCAAATCATTTCGAAAAGAAAGTTGGAAAAAGAGCAACTCACAAAAGAAATTCAGGATATGCGCCAGCAAAGAAGCAGCCACAGCCAATGGATAGCCGACCAGGAAAGGGAATTGAAAGAAGCAAATAAGCATCATGCACAGCAAGTACAGGAAATCCAGCAAAAAGAAGTACATGCCAACCGTTTGGACGTAGAATTAGAAAATCATTTATCGCAGCTATCGGCTGATTATGCAATCACTTATGAAAAAGCGAAAAATACTTTTGCAAAGGTAGATAACGTTGAAGAAACCAAACAAAGCGTCCGGCAAATCAAATCCGCAATGGAGGCTTTAGGTACTATTAATCTTGGAGCAATTGATGAGTTTAAACGAATTTCCGAAAGAAATGCATTCCTGACCACGCAAAGAGATGATCTTCAACAGGCATCTGCAACACTCCGTCAAGTCATATCGGAAATGGATACCGAAATGAAAAAGATGTTTGGTGAAACATTTCAGCAAATACAAGCAGAATTTACGGTTGTTTTCAAGGAATTATTTGGTGGCGGTCATGCGGAATTGAAACTGACTGATGCAAAAAACCTACTGGAGACAGGTGTGGATATTATTGCACAGCCGCCGGGGAAGAAGTTGCAAAACCTTGGTCTTTTGTCGGGCGGCGAAAGGGCATTGACTGCAATTGCCCTGTTGTTTGCCATCCTGCGGGTCAGACCAGTTCCTTTTTGTATTCTGGACGAGGTAGAGGCAGCGTTGGATGAGGCAAATGTGGTACGCTTTGCCAAATACATCAAAACATACAGCAGTAATACACAATTTATTGTTATTACCCACCGAAAAGGAACAATGGAACAAGCAGATGTGTTGTACGGGGTAACCATGCAGGAATCAGGCGTATCGCGACTGGTTTCCGTACGGCTGGAAGATACGAAGGAACTGATTGGTACAACGCAAAAATAGCCGCTCCGGTCAAAAATAAATTGCCCGAAACCGACAATGCGCATCATAAAACGTTTAATATCCAAATCAACAAAAAAGAAAGGATGATGGCAAATGGGATTCATGGATAAAATCAAAAATAAATTTAAGCAAAACAATGCGGAAGAAGTAACAGAAAAATATAAAGAGGGAATGCAAAAAACCCGTAAATCCTTCTCCGGAAAGATCAATGATTTGGTTGCACGTTATCGAAAAGTGGATGAGGATTTTTTTGAGGAACTGGAAGAAGTGCTTATCACCGCTGATGTAGGTGTGGGCACAGTCATGGATCTGATTGATGAATTGAAAATGGAAGTCAAACGGCAAAACATCAAAGATTCAAAAAAAGTAAAAGAGATAATTTCCGAAAAATTGGTGGAAATATACTATGATGGCGATGATGAGGATATAGAAACATTGCAGCTCTCTAACGGAGAATTATCCGTTATTTTAGTTGTCGGAGTAAATGGTGTCGGTAAAACAACTTCCATTGGGAAGCTAGCATATAAATTAAAACAGCAAGGAAAAAATGTTGTTTTGGCTGCCGGAGATACATTCCGAGCAGGGGCAATCGAGCAGCTGGAAGTGTGGGGAGAAAGAACGGGTGTGCCAGTTATCAAGCATAAAGAGGGAAGTGACCCGGCAGCCGTTATTTTTGACGGCGTCAAGGCTGCCAAATCAAGAAATGCGGATGTACTCATTTGTGATACCGCTGGCCGGTTGCAAAATAAAGTTAACTTGATGAATGAGCTGGCCAAAGTAAAACGCGTCATTTCACGAGAAGTGCCCGGCGCACCTCAGGAAGTGCTCCTGGTACTTGACGCCACAACAGGCCAGAATGCACTGCAGCAGGCGAAAACGTTTTCCGATGCTGCTGGCGTCACCGGGATTGTCTTAACCAAACTTGACGGAACAGCCAAGGGTGGGATTGTTTTAGCCATTCGCCATGAACTGAATATACCCGTTAAATTTGTCGGTCTTGGCGAACAGGTGGATGATTTTCAGGAATTTGATGCACATGCTTTTGTATATGGCCTATTTTCCGATATGCTGGACGAGGAATAGCCCTTTACAAGCTTGACAGTTGTTAGAATGATTCAGTATGATAATTGTAAAGGGGAATACCTTAACAAGGACTGAAAAAAATGTTGGATAAAACAAATCGAATGAATGCTTTGTTTGATTTTTACCAGGAGTTGCTTACTGGTAAACAACGTGATTATATGGAAATGTATTATCTGGAAGACTACTCTCTTGGTGAAATTTCGGAGCTGTATGCTGTCTCCAGACAAGCAGTATATGATAATATCAAGCGAACAGAGGCGATGCTGGAAAACTACGAAAGTAAGCTCCATTTGTTTGACAAATTTACAAAACGCACAAAACTAATTGAACAAATGGAAAAAGAGATGAAAAAGAATAACTATCAGGGGCTTGAAAATTATCTTGCCCAACTGAAAGAAATAGATTAGGAGGACAACTTACATGGCATTTGAGGGATTGGCAGACCGTTTGCAAGGTGTGATAAAAAAAGTAACCGGTAAAGGAAAGGTCTCCGAGCAGGACGTTAAAGAAATGACAAGAGAAGTCCGTCTGGCATTGCTGGAAGCAGATGTCAACTTCAAAGTTGTCAAGGATCTGGTTAAGCGCATTAAAGAAAGAGCAGTCGGTCAGGAAGTGCTGGAAAGTCTGACACCTGGCCAGCAGGTTATCAAAGTTGTCAAGGAAGAATTAACCGATTTAATGGGCGGCGAACAAAGCAAAATTGACGCAGCGGATCGGCCACCGACTGTGATTATGATGGTAGGTCTGCAAGGGGCTGGTAAAACAACCACAACTGGGAAATTGGCAAATCTGCTCCGGAAGAAATATAATAAAACACCTTTGCTCGTTGCCTGTGACGTTTACCGTCCCGCAGCGATTAAACAGCTGGAAACGCTTGGAAAACAATTGCAAATGCCTGTATTTTCGATGGGGACGGATACAAATCCGGTAGAAATCACAGAAAAAGCAATTGCCAAGGCAAAAGAAGATCATAATGATTATGTCATCATCGATACTGCAGGACGATTGCATGTAGACAATGATCTAATGGATGAATTACAAAAAATGAAAGAAATTGCTCAGCCAAATGAAATATTGCTTGTTGTTGACGCGATGACCGGGCAAGATGCCGTCAATGTTGCAGAAAGTTTCAATGACCAGCTTGATATTACAGGCGTTGTTTTGACGAAATTGGATGGCGACACACGTGGTGGTGCAGCTTTATCCATCAAAGCGGTTACCGATAAGCCGATTAAATTTGCCGGGATGGGTGAAAAATTGGATCAGCTGGAAGCATTCCATCCGGAAAGAATGGCGTCAAGGATACTTGGCATGGGTGATGTGCTGACACTGATTGAAAAAGCCCAGACAACTGTTGATGAAAAACAGGCAAAAGAGCTGGAAGAAAAAATGCGCACCATGTCCTTTACTTTTGATGATTTTCTGGAACAAATGAGCCAAGTGAAGAAAATGGGACCGCTTGAAGACCTGCTTGGCATGCTTCCGGGAGCGGGCAAGATAAAGGGATTGAAAAATATTCAGGTGGATGAAAAGCAATTGGCACATGTTGAAGCCATTGTTCAGTCCATGACCAAAGAAGAACGCATCAAGCCCGAGATCATGAATGCCGGCCGAAAAAAAAGAATTGCCAAAGGTTCCGGGACATCGGTTTCGCAAGTGAACAGATTGCTGAAGCAATTTGATGAAATGAAGAAGATGATGAAACAAATGACCAATATGCAAAAAGGAAAAAAAGGAAAAGGAATGAAATTTCCGTTCATGTAATGTAAAAACACTTTACAGGCCTTATTGTTTCTGATACAATCTAAAACTGTGAAGAACATTTTTTTTGGAGGTGTAGTAAACATGGCAGTAAAAATCCGTTTAAAACGCATGGGTTCAAAAAGAAATCCGTTTTATCGCATCGTTGTAGCTGATTCTCGTTCACCAAGAGACGGACGTTCTATCGAACAGATTGGAACTTATAATCCAGTTGTTAATCCGGTTGAGGTTAAAATAGATGAGGAAAAAGCATTGCAATGGATGACAAATGGCGCAAAACCAAGTGATACGGTTCGTAATTTGTTTTCAAAACAAGGCATCATGAAGAAATTCCACGACCAAAAAAATCAAAAGTAAGGTAGTGTGATATCATGAAAGCCCTGATTGAGTCAATTGTGTTACCATTAGTTGATAATCCGGAAGAGGTTGTCATCGATGAAACAGTCGAACAAAATAAGGTTGTTTACCATTTGACGGTTCACCAGGACGATGTAGGTAAGGTGATTGGTAAGAATGGGCGTATTGCCAAAGCGATCCGCACACTGATTTATGCGGCAAATACTGACGCAGACAAACGAATTTATCTTGATATTATGTAATTTTAAGGGGAAGGATGCGCAAGTTTGCCTTCCTCTTTTTACAAGCATAAAGCACTGTTACTTCATTTGTCCTGTAGTTTGGATTGGCCCCCGCGCAATTTCTATTTGAAGCCAATTTTATTTGCAAATTTGCTTTCATACCTTACCTTATTTTGAGAACGTTATGCCAAATGTTTTGGCTGGATGATATGCAATTTACATATTGCATGTGAGGTGGAATACGTGAAAATCGTAAAGAAAGTGTTAGTTAAGCAAATTATAACAGACAAGAGCAAACGGAAATTGAAGCGAAATTTTAATGAACAGATATTGCGGTTTGAACAAGAGTGTCAACAGCTGCTATTTGAGCAAAGAAAACTGCAAAATAAAGCAGGCGTTTCCAAGCAGGAAATTGCTGCCAGATTTCAGCAGGAAATCCGCAAACGAAAAGATAAGATCAAGCTGATTGATTTCAAAATGGAGCAGCTCGAGATGTTGAAAACAGGAAGCGAAATTACAGAAACCGAAGTTGAAGCTCTTGTTGAAGTCAAGCCCGGGGTCAATTGGAATGAGCTCATGGCTGAAAAGGCAATTGTAATAAAAGATGATGTTGTTGTTCGAATTGATGAATAATAGGTGATACGATGAAAGAGGAATTTTATAATATCGGAAAAATTGTTAATACACATGGGATTCGTGGAGACGTGAAAGTACTGCGGATAACAGATTTTTCGCAGCGGTTTGCCGTTGGTGAAAAAGTCTATGTGCAAGACAGCAAAGGTCAGCTGCATGCATTTGTTATCGATGAACATCGCGTTCACAAAGGGTTTGATTTACTTCATTTTGAAGGCGTAAATAATATAAATGATGTAGAACAATTTAAGGGCAACTACATAAAAATTGCTGCATCACAGCAAACGGCATTGGAAGAAGGCGAATATTATTACCATGAAATCATCGGCTGTGAGGTTTTTCGTATTGATTCGGGAGAAAAAATCGGCATAATTACAGAAATCTTGTCTCCTGGTGCAAACGATGTATGGGTGGTCAAACAACCTCGCGGGAAAGAAATTTTGATTCCTTATATCGACGACATCGTCAAACAGGTAAATCCGGGTGATAAAAAGGTAATCATTGAGCCAATGGAAGGACTGCTGGATTAATGCATGCGGACATACTAACATTATTTCCGGAAATGTTTGCGGGTGTGATGAATACTTCCATGCTAAAAATCGCACAAGATAAGGAAAAGTTTTCCTATAACTTGATCAATTTCCGTGAATACACCAAAAATAAGCATAATAAGGTGGATGATTATCCCTATGGGGGAGGAGCGGGGATGGTATTGAGCCCTCAGCCAATCTTTGATTGCGTCGACGCATTAATGGAGCATAAATCATCCAAACCGCGTATTGTTTTGATGTGCCCCCAAGGAGAGACGTTCACACAAGAAAAGGCAGCTGAACTGTCCAAAGAAGAAAATTTGGTTTTTATTTGTGGACATTACGAGGGTTATGATGAAAGAATCAGACAATATTTAGCCACAGATGAAATATCAATCGGTGATTATGTGCTCACAGGAGGGGAATTGGGTGCGATGGTCGTACTGGACAGTGTTGTAAGGCTTGTGCCCGGCGTATTGGGAAATGACGATTCCGCTCAGGAGGACTCTTTTTCGACCGGGTTACTTGAACACCCTCATTATACGAGACCGGCTGATTTTCGCGGTATGCATGTACCGGAAATTCTACTGTCGGGAGATCATCAAAAGATTGCCAGGTGGAGAAGGCAGCAATCATTGAAAAGAACCTACGAACGCCGGAGAGATTTGCTGTCATCTGAAAGACTTTCTGATGATGATATTGCTTTTTTGCAGTCATTGGAGAGTAAGGATAGCCATTCAAATTGAATCTTTATAACACAACTTTCGCAGGATGAAATCCATAAGTGAGCCTTAAGGAGATTGGGATGATTGGAGATAATTTGTTCCAGTTAGTGCTTTTCAATAAATACCCGTTTTAGGGTGTGAAAGTTGAATTTATAATTTATGTTGAAAATGAACCTGTAATATGCTATATTTAATCTTGTGTTTAAGCTGTTCGGCTTAGATGATTAACCAATGCTCCGCTGTCTTGAGATGAAGATAAGAACATTGAGGGAAAAAGGAGAGAAATGAGATGCAACAATTACTTCATGAAATTACGAAAGACCAGCTTCGTACAGACCATCCCGATTTCCGTCCCGGAGATACGGTTAAGGTCCACTTGAAAGTTGTCGAGGGAACCCGGGAACGTATCCAGGTTTTTGAAGGTGTTGTCATCAAACGGCAAAACGGTGGAATTAGCGAAACATTCACTGTAAGAAAAATTTCTTATGGCGTTGGTGTAGAACGTACGATTCCGCTGCATTCCCCACGAATCGATAAAATCGAAGTAGTTCGTCGTGGTAAAGTCCGTCGTGCGAAATTGTATTACTTGCGCAACCTTCGCGGTAAAGCCGCTCGTATTAAAGAGCGCCGTTAAAGGAAGGCTGCTTGAGACAACTGAGAAGCTTGTCAAAAATGAAATAAAATTCACGGAAAGGAGCTTGGCAAATCATGCACAAGCTCCTTTTTGCGATTTAAGAAGATTGAAAGCGTCCATTTATTTTAATAAAATGACTATGTGACTTGCCGAAAAAACCTGAATGGACCTTTGCATTTGAAACGGAAATCAGTCGCCGGAGGTTAAATAATGGCCAAAAAGAAACGTAAAAAAAATGAATGGCTGGATTGGATAAAAGCAATTGTTATTGCGTTCATCATCGCATTTGTTGTAAGGAAATTTTTGTTTACGCCGATTATTGTTGACGGCCCTTCCATGATGCCAACATTGCATGACCGGGATCAAATGATTGTCAATAAATTTCTTTATCGTTTTGAAACCCCTGAACGTTTTGATGTTGTTGTATTCCATGCAACGCAGAAAAAAGATTTTATCAAACGAGTGATAGGATTGCCTGGAGAGCATGTTGCCGTGAAAGATAATATTTTATATATCAACGGAAAAAAGGTTGAAGAGCCATTCTTGGAAGAAAAAAAAGGCGATATGCAGTCATATCGTGTCCTGACGGAGGACTTCACACTGGAAGATCTACCGGGCGGATATAAAACGATACCTAAAAACCATGTGCTTGTATTGGGTGATAATCGATCCAATTCTGTTGACAGTAGAATACTGGGCTTAATCTCGCTTGATCAAATTGTTGGTAAAACAAGTCTGCTTTATTGGCCGCTGGACCGAATAAAGATGATGGGAGAATGACGTATGACAATACAATGGTTCCCCGGGCATATGGCAAAAGCCCGCAGAGAGATGGAAGAGAAAATAAAACTGGTTGATTTTGTAGTGGAATTATTGGATGCCCGTGCACCACAATCATCAAGAAATCCGATGCTCAACGAAGTCATTCGGAATAAGCAACGGCTTGTCGTTTTAATGAAAAAAGACCTAGCTGACCCGGAAATCACAAACCAATGGCTCAAAGCCTTTGAAACATCCGGCAACCAGGCAATTGCCCTTGATGTTAACAACAAGGCGGATGTACAACAGTTTATTTCATCAGCCAAAAAATTGGCAGAAGAAAAGCAGAATAAATTGCGTAAAAAAGGCATTCAGCCCCGAGCTGCCCGTGCGATGATCGCTGGTATTCCAAATGTGGGAAAATCAACGCTCATCAACCGGCTTGCACATAAAAAGATTGCCAAGACAGGTGATTTGCCGGGAGTTACAAGGCAGCAAATGTGGATAAAGGTCAAAAATGATTTTGAGTTGCTTGATACACCCGGCGTCCTCTGGCCAAAATTCGAGGACGAACAAGTTGGCCTAAACTTGGCTGCAATTGGTACAATCAAGGATCAACTTTTGACGCTGCAGGATGTTGCCGCCTTTGTTATACAGCTGCTACAACAACGCTACCCCACGTTATTAAAAAAACGATATGGAATGGCACAGGAATCAACGGATATGTGGGATATTTTTGTCCATATCGGCAAACAGCGCGGCGCTTTGGAAAGCGGCGGGCAGGTCAACATGGATAAAGTTGCCGAATTGGTTCTTCGTGATTTGCGAACAGGAAAACTTGGTAGGATCACATTGGAGATGCCATAGCATTTCATATATAGGCATACATCGATAAGAGGCGTGCCTATCATTATGCTTGTAGGTAAAGAACGTATAAAATTGGGCTGTATGAATGTCATTTGCTATGACAGCCACGTCTGGCTCCAGCGCCCAGCAACTAGCAGATGTTTTGATGGGACGAGTAACCGCAGTCCCAGAGCTTTTTGATGGGGCGAGTAATCGCAGCCCCAAAGTGCTCCAGTTTGTACGTTGCTACGACGCACAGGACGTGCTAGTACAGGCGTTATGACGAGTAATCGCAGTCCCAGGACGGTCGCGCTTTTAGCCTGTAAGGGCGCTTACGCCCTTGTTCAAAAATACATAGATCTTGTCGATAGTAAGGTTAAAAATAAAAACTGTTTTTGGACAACGCAGACAGAATAGTAAAGCACAAAACAGTCGACTGAAAAGAAGGTTATTGCATGGAGAAACAATCGATATCTGCCATCAAGCAATTATTGAAAGAAGGCAGTATTACGGATGAAGCACTTGCCAAGTTACGCTTGGACAAGCGAAAAGGTATCCAAACCTTGTTAAAAAGTTATGATGCAAAATTAAAAAAACAAGCTGATTTATTGCGGAAATTTCGCAGCATGAGCTATTACGAAAACGAAAACCGCAAACGGGGATGTAAGTATATTGCCGGGATGGATGAAGCCGGCAGGGGGCCCTTGGCAGGTCCGGTCGTTGCGGCAGCAGTCATATTACCCGAGGATTTTGTTTTGCCGGGGTTGAATGATTCCAAACAATTGACCCCTACCGTACGGGATCAGTTTTACGAAATTATCACGGCAAAGGCAGTAAGCTATGGAATTGGCATCGTTGAAAATAAGGAAATCGATCGCCAAAATATCTATCAAGCTACAAAAATAGCAATGCATCAAGCTGTAGACCAGCTCCAGGTACAGCCCGACCATATTCTGATTGATGCTGTTCATTTGGATGGACTCCCATGTACATCGGAAGCATTTCCAAAAGGTGACCAAAAAAGTGTCAGCATTGCAGCAGCAAGCATTCTAGCGAAAGTAACTCGTGACCGCATCATGTCTCAAATACATAAAGAATACCCTGTATATTCATTCGCATCCAACATGGGATATGGTACGAAAGAGCATATAGCTGCCATTAAAGCTTACGGCATATCACCATACCATAGACTTTCTTTTGCCCCTGTAGGTAGCGCGGCAAAAGCAAGCAATCATAAAAATTAATACGCAGGAGGTATAGGAATGGTCCAACGAATAAATCCTGCAAAATTGCTTTCCGTTCCCACACAGCAAACAAATCATTTATTTCAGGTCGGCAAAATCATGCAGGGAAAAGTGCTGCATCTTTTTCCGGATAACCATGCGCAGATCATGCTTGATGGAAAAAAGGTCATTGCGCAGCTGAATATTCCGCTTTCCGTTGGTGATCGGCGATACTTTCAGATTGTTCGCATGGACGATATCCCTGAACTGAAAGTTTTTGGTGAAAAGCTGACGGGAAAAGCTCATACGGATGCTGGCAATTTGTTGCAAACATTGGGCATGAAAGAAAATAAAGCGCATCATGCGCTCATTAATTATTTGCTTGAACAACAGACAGCATTTACAAAAAATGAGCTTATACGCGCGCTGGATTTGTATGATAACGCGGCACATAAAGAAAATGCAAAACAAATCATCCAAACCATGCTGCAAAAACAATTCCCGCTAACAGAAAGTGTATTTAAATCACTTGATGTCAAATTAAGCAATACGATGTCTTCCTTGTTGCGAAACTTGGCAGAAACACTGAAAAATACAGATCATCCGAATGATATTTCCCGATCTTTACTGAAACAAATCAATGCGCTGCTTGCAAAGGACAATTTGCTTCTCGAAGCGACTTCAAATACATTTTCACAAATGAAAAACGAGCATGCTATTTTAAAGGAATTCGCTTCCTTTTTAAAGAACAGCCAACAGCTAACATCGCCTGAAAAAATGGACGCAGAAACGGTGTTAAAAAGCTTTGCCAGTGAAAATAAGCATGCTGCAGAACTGCTCATCCGCTTTATATCACAAAAGTATGAGGTTGCAAACGCACAGTGGCAAAGCCTGTTGAAGTGGAGTCCGGCATTAGAACGGGCACTGCAGCAAAACAAGCCGCTGCCAGCCAATGATTTTGCCGCGTTCCAACATGAATTTCTTCGCCATGGCGGCGAAAGACGGGAAATTTCAAAACAATCCGAAATGCTTCAACAGTTGCTTGCCAAAGCAGAAGAACCCGAGCTGGATACACGCTATAAGTCACTTCCACAACTTCTTGGCTTTGAAGATCCAAATAAATTGAATAGACATGTATTTTTGCAAAAACAATTTTTGTCGCTCATATCTCTTATACAAGGAAGACTTGGACTGGATTACGAACACTTGCTGTTGCACCAGGGCGAAAAAGGGGCATTGAATTTAACGATCAAGGGCATATTGCTGCAGATGATGCAACAGCATACCAATACACCGGAAGCCGATAGAGCTGAACAGCTGCTTTATTTTATAAATGGTTCCCAGTTACAGGCAGTAAGCGAAACAAACAATGTGCTGCTGGCGAATTTTCAGCTACCGGGTGAGAAATTTGGTCTGAAGGGCGATATCGCATTACAGCTTTCCGGAAAAAAACGGCAAGATGGAAAAATTGATGGGGACTATTGCCGTATTTTGTTCTATTTACAGCTGGCAAACATAGATGAAACGGTTATTGATATGAATGTGCAAAAACGTTCGGTGAACATCATCGTTTTTAACAATATGAATATACCTGTATTGCAAAAACTGGCAGATGAGTTCCGGCCGATTTTTTCTGCGGGCTTATCGGCACTTGATTACCATTTATCCGCGATTACGTTCAAGAAGCTGACAAAGGAAGAAAACATGCATATGAATCAAACGCCAAATCCACTAAATCCATTCGGACAACATACAGGAGTTGATTATCGGGTATGATGAACCAACGGAAGCAGGCAGTTGCACTGAAGTACGATGTCAAAAAAAATGGCGCACCACAGGTTACCGCCTCAGGTAAAGGAAAGATAGCCGACAATATCATTGCCAAGGCAACAGAAAATAATGTACCGATTGTAGAGGACGCGTCACTTGCAAGTTTACTGGGCGAATTGAATATCAATGAGGCGATCCCTACTGAATTGTACCAGGCAGTTGCTGAAGTATTTGCATTTATTTATCAAGTAGATGAAAGAATGTCTGAAATGACGGAAAAATGAAATCGTTATCGACACCGTTCGCTACTCTTGTGAATTAAGTCGTTTTTTTATACAATAGAATTGCAGTGAATTTGATGGGAGGATATAGGATGAACATTCATGAATACCAAGGCAAAGAAATTTTGCGCAGCTATGGTGTGAAAGTTCCCAATGGCCACGTAGCATATACAGTTGATGAAGCAGTAGAAGCAGCCAAAAAATTGGGTTCTTCCGTTACTGTCGTAAAAGCGCAAATCCATGCCGGCGGACGCGGAAAAGCTGGGGGAGTCAAGGTAGCCAAAAATATCGATGAAGTACGTACATATGCAGAAGAAATTCTTGGCAAAGTCCTTGTTACACATCAAACGGGTCCTGAAGGAAAAGAAGTTAAACGCCTTTTGATTGAAGAAGGCTGTGATATCAAAAAGGAATACTATGTCGGAGTTGTACTGGACCGTGCTTCTTCACGGGTTGTCATGATGGCATCTGAAGAAGGTGGAACGGAAATTGAAGAGGTTGCAGCCAAATCACCGGAAAAGATTTTCAAGGAAGTTATCGATCCAGCTGTCGGATTACTGCCATTCCAGGCACGCAGATTGGCGTTTCATATTAACATTCCGGATGAATTGATTAATAAAGCTGTAAAATTCATGACCGGATTGTATACGACATTTGTTGAAAAAGACTGCTCTATTGCCGAAATCAATCCGCTTGTTACTACAGGTGACGGAGAAGTTATGGCGCTGGATGCCAAATTGAATTTCGATGACAATGCGTTATTCAGACAAAAAGATGTACTGGATTACCGTGATTTGGAAGAAGAAGACGAAAAAGAAATTCAAGCATCAAAATATGATTTAAGCTACGTTGCACTTGACGGAAACATTGGCTGTATGGTAAACGGTGCTGGCCTTGCTATGTCCACAATGGATATTATCAAGCATTATGGCGGCAACCCCGCCAACTTCCTGGATGTTGGAGGCAGTGCTACTGCTGAAAAAGTTACAGAAGCATTTAAAATCATTTTATCCGATCCACATGTTAAAGGAATCTTTGTCAATATTTTTGGTGGAATCATGAAATGTGATGTTATTGCTGAAGGTGTCGTGGAAGCCACAAAACAAATTGGATTGGAAATTCCATTGGTTGTCCGTTTGGAAGGAACGAATGTGGACAGGGGTAAAGAGATTTTGCATGAATCTGGTTTAAACATCGTTCCGGCGGATTCCATGGCTGACGGTGCACAAAAAATTGTTTCTTTGGTTAAATAAGCTTTTTGAAATGATGGCAAAGAATAGTAGAAAGGACGGACTGAAATGAGCATTTATGTTAATAAAGATACAAAAGTTGTAGTCCAAGGAATAACGGGCGGCACAGCACGTTTCCATACAAAACAAATGCTGGAATACGGAACAAAGATCGTTGCCGGTGTTACACCTAAAAAAGGCGGTACGGAAGTTGAAGGTGTTCCGGTATTCAATACATTGCAAGAGGCCGTTGATCAAACAGGTGCAAACGCTTCAGTTATCTATGTGCCTGCACCTTTTGCCGCGGATGCAATCATGGAGGCTGTTGATGCCGAAGTTGAATTGATTATTTGTATCACGGAGCATATCCCTGTTCTGGACATGGTAAAAGTGAAACGTTATATGGAAGGCAAAAAGTCCCGCCTCATTGGACCGAACTGTCCTGGTGTGATTAGTGCCGATGAATGCAAAATTGGAATTATGCCTGGCTATATTCATAAAAAAGGTCATATAGGTGTCATTTCCCGTTCCGGAACATTGACATATGAAGCAGTACATCAATTATCGGAAAAAGGCTACGGCCAGACAACTGCTGTTGGAATTGGTGGCGATCCGGTAAATGGAACGAACTTTATTGATGTTCTGGAAGCATTCAACAATGACCCAGAAACGGAAGCTATCGTCATGATTGGTGAAATTGGCGGAACTGCCGAGGAAGAAGCAGCTGCGTGGATCAAAGCCAATATGAAAAAACCTGTTGTCGGGTTTATCGGTGGTGTTACTGCGCCTCCGGGAAAACGAATGGGCCACGCTGGCGCAATTATTTCCGGCGGGAAAGGAACTGCTGCTGAAAAAATTCGTACAATGGAAGAATGCGGCATTAAAGTGGCGGAAACACCGGCAGTTATTGGTGAAACAATGATTAAACTGTTGGAAGAACGCGGTTTGGCTGAAAAATGCAAAACCCATTAATGGCATCGTAGATTAGGGAACTGTTTCTATGCAGTTTCCATACATGAAGGAACCTGAAGTTTTTCAGGTTCCTTCATTAATAATAATTTTTTTCATCAATTTTCCATAAAAATTAATTGAAAGGAAGTGTATGATTGGTTAACTTCTCCATTCGAAACCGACTAATACATCTTCATCGGGCAAGGGGCACATCCCGGCCGCTTATACGTAAAATCATGCAACTAGACCCCACACTTTCTGCCATCTATACATTAACCCCAGCAAAGTGGCAACGATATTTTCGCCTGACAGACAAAAGAGCTTCTGCCATTTATCAAGATCTCCAATCCGATACGCTTTTACATTACATAAATAATGATTTAAACAATTATGGTGTAATAACAATAGTTGACGAACAGTATCCACCTGTGTTAAAAACTATTAAAGACGCTCCAATCGTTTTATATGCGATTGGAAATGAACAATTATTGCACCATCGCCCGGCTTTAAGTGTAATTGGAACGAGGAAACCTTCACCGCAAGCCTGGCATAAAATAAAATATATTGTACAGCCGATCATTGAACAAAACTGGCTGATTGTCAGCGGCATGGCAAAAGGAATTGACAGCCTTGCCCATCAACTTGCATTGATGAATAATGGAAAAACCATCGCCGTGTTAGGCAGCGGTTTTGAACAAATCTATCCGAAAGAAAACGTGAAACTTTTTGCACGAATTGCAGAGCGTGGCCTGCTGCTTTCCGAATATCCCCCGAATACGCCACCACGGCCTTATCATTTCCCGGAACGCAACCGCATTATAAGCGGGCTTGGCTTTGGGACATTGGTAATCGAGGCTGCACTAAAAAGCGGAACCCTCATTACAGTGGACCAGGCGCTTGATCAAGGAAGGGAAGTCTATGCCGTGCCTGGTTCCCCACTAATCAGGCAGACAGAAGGATGCCATAAAATTATTCAGGAAGGGGCAAAACTGGCATACCGCGCCGAAGATATTCTGGAAGATTGGCGACAGTTCGGCCACTTGCAAGTTTGAGAAAAGGCGTTGTTCTTGTAAGGTAGCAATTTTTGGAAAAAGAAGGTTTGTTTGACAAAGCAACAATATGTATTTTATATTAGTGAAGCTTTTCATTTGTTTAATAGGTGGAACATATCTATATATAGTCTATAAATATGGTCCTCATAGGAGGAAAATGAAAGATGGCAGATTATTTGGTAATTGTGGAATCGCCAGCAAAAGCAAAAACAATTGAACGATATTTGGGAAAAAAATATAAAGTTAAAGCATCCATGGGCCATGTGATTGATTTACCGAAAAGTCAAATGGGTGTAGACGTCGAAAATCATTACGAACCGAAATATATTACCATACGCGGCAAGGGCCCAATTTTGAAGGAAATAAAAGCCTCCGCAAAAAAAGCAAAAAAGGTTTATCTCGCAGCCGACCCCGACCGCGAGGGGGAAGCAATCGCGTGGCACTTGGCACATGCGTTGGATATTGATGAGGATTCAAAATGTCGTGTCGTATTCAATGAGATTACAAAAGATGCTATAAAAGACTCTTTCAAGCATCCACGTTCCATCAATAATGACCTTGTTGATGCACAACAAGCCAGAAGGGTTTTGGACCGACTGGTTGGTTACAATATAAGCCCATTGCTCTGGAAAAAGGTAAAGAAAGGCCTAAGCGCAGGTCGCGTGCAATCGGTCGCACTAAAAATGATTATCGACCGGGAGAAAGAAATTGAGAATTTCAAGCCTGAAGAGTACTGGTCAATAGATGCAGTTTTCGAAAAAGACAAGGAGACTTTTGATGGTGCTTTTTATGGGGTAAATGGTAAAAAGCTGGAACTTCACACAGAAGAAGAAGTGAAGCAAGTCCTGAATAAATTGCAAACAAAGCAATTCATTGTTGACAGCGTAACGAAAAAAGAAAGAAAGAGAAATCCCTCCAAGCCCTTTACTACATCATCACTACAACAAGAGGCTGCCAGGAAGCTAAATTTCAGGGCACGTAAAACAATGATGGTAGCCCAGCAGCTGTATGAAGGAATTGATTTAGGGAAAAAATCGGGTGGGATTACCGGTTTAATCACGTATATGCGTACGGATTCGACCAGGATTTCCGATATCGCGAAGGAAGAGGCCAAGGGATACGTTGAAGAAAAGTATGGGAAAGCCTTTCTTGGTCATACCGGAAAGGAAAAGCAAAAACAGGGCAGCCAGGATGCCCACGAGGCAATCCGTCCAACTTCAGTCATGCGTGACCCCAAATCACTGAAAGCCATTTTATCGAACGATCAATATAAACTGTATAAATTAATTTGGGAACGTTTTGTCGCCAGTCAGATGGCCCCTGCTATTCTGGATACAATGAGTATCACCATGAAGCATGATGACGTGGAATTTCGGGCAACCGGCTCCAAAATTAAATTTAAAGGCTTTATGCGTGTCTATGTAGAGGGAAATGATGATAACAAAAAAATGGAGGATAAAATCCTGCCTGATTTGCAAGAAGGCATGAAAATCAATGCTGAGGAAATTACGCCAAATCAGCATTTCACACAGCCGCCTCCGAGGTATACAGAAGCGCGACTTGTAAAAACAATGGAAGAAAAGGGAATTGGAAGACCATCTACCTACGCGCCAACTTTGGACACAATCCAAAGAAGAGGATATACATCCATGGAAAATAAACGGTTTGTTCCGACAGAACTTGGTACAATTGTCACAGAATTGTTGGAAGAATTTTTTCCGGAAATCATCGATGTGGATTTTACCGTAAAAATGGAAAACGATTTGGATTCGATTGAAGACGGCAAAAATAACTGGGTAGAAATCGTTGATGATTTTTATCATGACTTCCGGCAACGGTTGGAAGTCGCCGAAGAAGAAATGGATAAAATCGAAATAAAAGATGAACCCGCCGGCATCACTTGCGAAAATTGCGGCCATGAAATGGTCTACAAGATGGGCAGGTATGGCAAGTTCTTAGCCTGCTCCAATTTTCCGGAATGCCGAAACACAAAGCCTATCCTAAAGGAAATCGGCGTGAAATGCCCGAAATGTCATGAGGGTAACATCGTAGAAAGAAAATCAAAAAAGCGCCGAACATTTTACGGCTGCGACCGTTTTCCGGAATGTGATTTTGTGTCATGGGATAAACCGATTTCAAGACCTTGCCCAAAATGCGGATCGCTGCTCGTGGAAAAGAAAAGTAAAAAAGGGACACAAGTCCAATGTGTGGCATGCGATTACAAAGAAACCCCACAAAGCTGAGAACAAAGGCGGAAGCGCCCTTACAGGCTAAAAGCGCGATGTCCTGGGACTGCGATTACTCGCCCCATCAAAAAATCTGGGGCTGCGGTTACTCGCCCCACCCAAAACCCTTGCTAGTTGCTGGACGCTGGAGCCGGACGTGGCTGTCATAGCAAATGACATAAATACAGCTTGGTTTTATACTTTCTTTACCTGATTAATGAAATTTCCGCCTGTTGTATCAACAGGCGGATTCTTCTGGTCCAGCAGGTTTTTAATTGCAAAGAAAGGGGAAATACCTTCAACAAAGGAGGTATGAATCATGCAAGATATCAAATTATATTATGTTACAGTGGATAATGGAGACATTCGGAATAAATCATTGCCTGACTCCGGAATTGAATTTGAAATTAGGGCAACCGATAATGATATAAAATAGTTACAGGAATTATTTATGAAGCGAAAAAAATACGGTGACAGGGCCACTGCTTATTTGAGCAAACCATTCAATGAATGGGGGGCAGACGACGAAAGGCAGGCCTATTCCAATACGGTTGAGAAGATTTATGAAAAGATTTATGAGCTTGGGACAGCCCAAACAAAAACAAAAATGGATGAAATGGGAATATTCCGCTGAAATTTGGCAATTATGGTATTAAAGAAATTCCTTCTAGGTCAAAGGTTTACCATTTTTTCAACTGGCGGAATTCTTTTAGTTGACTAAATGTGGAGGAAGGCTTATAATTCTCTAGTGGTAAGCGATATTACTTGACAGCCCCGATAGTCACAGATCGAAATGCCAGGTGATTGGCAGGTTTTCTTTTGCCTTGATTTCCGTTCTGAATGTTGTTACAATTTTGTTAAATGGATTGCGTTCTGGTTGTAACTATGATATGCTTTATGAGCTGTTTGATGGGGTGGAGATTTTGCAAGAAGAAAACATCCGTGCATTTAAGGAGTATTTGCAAATTGAAAAAAACGCATCCAGTTACACCGTTGCCTATTACGTCGAAGATTTAGAACAATTTTTTCAATTTCTCGAACAAGAGGCCGTTACCAGCTTGCAAGAGGTTGACATACAGCTTGTTCGCTTGTTCCTGACACATTTGTACAATGAGCAATTAAGCAGGCGCTCGGTTTCCAGAAAAATTTCCAGTTTGAGAAGCTTTTACCGTTTTTTGGAACGGGAAAACATTGTCGAGGGCAACCCCTTCAGTTATGTTACAATGCCAAAAATGGATAAACCCGTACCGGGCTTCGTGTATAAAGAGGAATTGGAACAGCTATTTGCAGCCAATGACACGAGCAAACCACTTGGACAACGGGATCAGGCCCTGCTGGAACTGCTTTATGCAACAGGTATCCGTGTCAGCGAATGTCAACAGCTGAAGTTGGGTGATATTGATTTTTCAATCGGCACCATATTTGTAACCGGTAAAGGCAGAAAGCAGCGATACGTGCCATTTGGCAGTTTTGCCCAGCGCGCCTTGGAAAATTACATTGATAATGGCAGAAAAGCTTTGTTAGCAAAGTCCAAAGCTGTTAGCGACGTCATTTTTTTGAATGCTCGCGGATTGCCGCTGAGTACGAGAGGCATGCGGAAGATTCTTGACAAAATGGTCGAGCGGGCTGCTTTGACGATTCACATACACCCTCATAAGTTGAGGCATACATTTGCAACACATATGCTAAACGAGGGTGCGGACATAAGAACCGTTCAGGAAATGCTTGGACACGAAAACCTTTCTTCCACCCAGATCTATACGCATGTAACAAAAGATTATTTGCGCAAGGTGTATATGAATAGCCACCCACGAGCGAAAAGCGAGGAATAAAGAGGTGAAAGGCATGAACACAGAGATGCATGCTACAACTATTTTCGCTATCCAGCATAAAGGCGAATGTGCCATGTGCGGGGATGGGCAAGTAACAATGGGCAACGCGGTTGTAATGAAACATACTGCCAAGAAGGTAAGAAAGCTCTATAATGGAAAGGTTTTGGCAGGGTTTGCCGGATCAGTTGCGGATGCGTTCACATTGTATGAAATGTTTGAAGGTAAGCTTCAGACACACGATGGCAATCTCGCCAGGGCTGCAGTTGAATTGGCAAAAGAATGGCGAAGCGACAAGGTACTTCGCAAACTGGAAGCATTGTTGATCGTTATGGATAAAGACAATATGTTTCTATTGTCCGGTACCGGAGAAGTTATCGAGCCTGATGATGGTATTTTGGCTATCGGTTCAGGCGGAAACTATGCATTAAGTGCCGGCAGGGCGCTATCACGCTATAGTAGTGCACTATCGGCAAAAGAGATTGCGGAGGCAGCACTGAAAATTGCCGGAGAAATTTGTGTCTACACCAATGATCAGCTGACATTGGAAGTACTTGAATAAAGTGAGGAGGCCATTGTTGAATGGGATTTGACTATACTCCGAAGCAAATTGTACAACAGCTTGATCGCTATGTTGTCGGGCAGCAAACCGCCAAACGTTCTGTCGCAGTGGCATTACGCAACCGGTATCGACGAATGAAACTGGCCGATGATATCAAGGATGAAATTATTCCGAAAAACATTTTGATGATCGGACCCACAGGGGTTGGAAAGACGGAGATTGCCCGCAGATTGGCAAAACTCGTCGGCGCTCCTTTTATCAAAGTCGAAGCTACAAAATTCACGGAAGTCGGTTATGTCGGCCGTGATGTGGAATCGATGGTCCGTGATCTGGTCGAAATGTCGATTAGGCTGGTCAAGGAAGAAAAAATGGCTAGTGTGCTTGACAAAGCGAAGGAATTGGCCGATAAACAATTGGTGAAACTACTGGTGCCTCAAGCGAAAAGTAAGTCCAACATTAAAAACCCGTTTGAAATGCTGTTTTCCGCCCATGACGGAACCAATCAATCCGATGATGATAATGAAGAACAGGATGAACAAATCAAATCGAAAAGACAGCAGGTAGAAAGACTCCTTTCATTGGGAGAGATGGAAGATAGAATCGTAACGGTTGAAATTGATGAAAGTTCTCCTTCGTTATTCGATATGCTGCAAGGATCTGGAATGGAACAAATGGGTATGAATATGCAAGACGCATTCAGTCAAATGATGCCCAAGCGAAAGAAAAAACGCAAAGTTCCAGTGAAGGATGCTAGAAAAATCTTAACGCAGCAAGAAGCGCAGAAATTGATTGATATGGAAGAAGTTGGACAGGAAGCAGTCACACGTGCTGAACAGTCCGGGATCATTTTTATTGACGAGATCGACAAAGTGGCTGGCAAGCAGGATAATTCCCCGAATGTTTCCCGTGAAGGCGTACAAAGGGATATTTTGCCAATTGTTGAAGGATCAACGGTCATAACGAAACATGGACCCGTCAAAACGGATCACATGCTCTTTATTGCTGCAGGAGCTTTCCATACAGCAAAGCCATCGGATCTTATACCGGAATTGCAAGGTAGATTTCCGATTCGGGTCGAGCTTGAGAAATTGACTGTTGATGATTTCAAACGGATCTTAAAAGAACCATCCAATGCGCTTTTGAAACAATATCAGGCATTATTGCAAACGGAAGGTATAAATGTTGTATTCACTGACGATGCTATTGACAGAATAGCTGAAATTGCCTTTCAAGTGAACCAGGATACAGATAATATTGGCGCTAGACGACTTCATACGATATTGGAGAAATTGCTCGAAGATTTATCTTTTGAAGCTCCGGAGATCTCGATGGAAACGGTAGAGATTACCCCGAATTATGTAGATGAAAAATTAAGCGATATCGTAAAAAACAAGGATCTAAGCCAATTTATTCTATAAATACATTATTTTTTTATCAAAGAATGGAGGATTACAATGGATCTACTAACACGTGCTAGAAAAATTAACGCAATGCTGCAAAAAGCAACAGGGAAATCAGTCAACTTCAATGATATGGCTGCTTCTCTCAGGGATGTCATCAAAGGTAACATCTACATCGTTTCCAGAAGGGGAAAATTGCTTGGTTATGCAATTAACCAAGAAATCGACAATGATCGAATGAAACAAATGCTTGAAGAAAGAAGATTTCCGGAAGAATATACAGAAGGTTTGTCTCATGTTCATGAAACAACCGCCAACCTGGATATTGATAGCAAATACACAGTCTTTCCGGTAGAAAATCGTGATTTGTTCGAGAATGCATTGACAACGGTTGTCCCAATAATTGGCGGTGGCGATCGACTCGGAACACTTGTTTTAGGTCGTTTGACAGAAAGCTTCAATGATGATGATCTATTGCTTGCCGAGTATGGTGCAACAGTTGTTGGCATGGAAATTCTGCATGAAAAAACGGAAGAAATTGAAATGGAAGCTCGCAGTAAAGCTGTCGTTCAAATGGCAATCAGTTCATTATCCTATAGTGAATTGGAGGCTATCGACCATATTTTTGAAGAATTGAATGGTAAGGAAGGCTTGCTTGTAGCCAGCAAAATCGCGGATCGCGTAGGTATTACCCGTTCCGTAATCGTAAATGCCTTGCGCAAACTTGAAAGTGCAGGTGTAATTGAGTCACGTTCACTAGGTATGAAAGGAACGTATATCAAAGTCCTTAATGATAAGTTCCTTGTTGAACTGGATAAACTGCGTTCCCGATAAGCCGAAACATCATATAAATACAAATGACAGACATTCCGAATGGAGTGTCTGTTATTTTTTTGCGTTATAAGAAAATATAAAATTCAGGCTGTATAAACGTCACTTTTGGGTGATAGCTGCGTCCGGCTCCAGCGCCCAGCAACTAGCAGATGTTTTGATGGGGCGAGTAATCGAAGCCCCAAGGGTTTTGGGTGGGGCGAGTAACCGCAGCCCCAGAGTGCTCCAGTTGTACGTTGCTGAACGGAAGCTTCCGCCTTTGTTCCACAAAAATCTGCAAAAATCTCCGGTTGCTTATTTCTCTTGAAAAATAATAAAAATGACCTACTATCATCTATAAAATAAAAAGTCCACCAAAAAATATGGCAAAAAAAGTACTTTAGTAACGTTTATATATGACTTTCCATATTTCCCAACAAAAATTTGTCGAAATTCTATGGACATATGTCAAAAAATACTCTATTGTATTCGTTGTAACGAAATATAAAGTGACGGTTGAATTACTTTTTTTAGTTATTTGTAATCATGTGTAACTAAAAAGGAGGTATTATTTTGGATTTTTTTGGAGATACGATGAAAGTCCTAGGTCATTCGTTGGACTATGCCGCGGCAAAAAACAACACGATTTCTGCTAATGTTGCAAATGTCGACACTCCCAACTATAAGGCGAAGGACGTAACGTTTCAAAGCATGCTTGATGATGCTTTCGAAAGCGAAATGAAAGCGAAACGAACCGATCCGAGGCATTTGCCATTTGATGACGAAGGAAATACATACAAAATTGTAGAAAGAAAACATACCGCCTATAACCATAACGGCAATAACGTTGATATCGACAAGGAAATGGCTGAACTAGGGAAAAATCAAATATATTACCAAAGTTTGATTGACCGGATAAATGGGAAGTTTCGCAGTTTGGAAAACGTATTAAAAGGAGGAAATTAACGATGTCGATTTTCAGTTCTTTTAACACCGCCGCAAGCGCACTAACGGCACAACGCTTGCGAATGGATGTCATTTCTTCCAATCTGGCAAATGCTGAAACAACCCGGGCGAAAATGAATGCAAATGGAGAATATGAACCATATCGGAGGAAAATGGTGCAGCTTGAGACAGATAAGCCCAATTTTGCAACATACTTGGAGAATGCTTCCGCGAATCAGACGCCAGGTGTCAAAGTAGCAAAAATTGCCGAAGATGAGGAACCGTTCAAACTTGTTTACAACCCGGGACATCCCGATGCAAATGCTGAAGGGTACGTACAAATGCCAAATGTTGATCCGCTAAAAGAAATGGTTGATCTGATGAGTTCAACTAGGTCGTATGAGGCTAATGTGACAGCTTTGAATGCAACGAAAGGCATGCTAATGAAAGCTCTGGAAATAGGAAAATAGTTAGGAGTGTATTGAGATGACATATATAAACAATGTGCAAAATATGATACCCCCGACGAACAACCAACTAAACCCGAAAGTCAATGGGGATGAAAAAAGCATCCGTTTTGGCGATCTATTAAAAGATGCTATCAACCAAATGAACGATGCACAGATTGCTTCGGACAAGAAAACTGTGGCGCTTGCCAGCGGAAATATTGATAATTTGCATGATGTGCTGATAACCGCACAAAAAGCTAACATTACATTACAAACCGCTGTCCAAATCCAGCGTAAAGCATTGGATGCCTACAATGAAACCATGCGCATGCAAGTGTGAGGGATGAAAAAAGGGATCCATGCAGAATAGATATAGAAGAACTGTTTTGAATTCGGCGGTGATTGAATGAAGGAAAAGCTAAATAAAATATCAAGTTCCGTGAAAGAATTTTGGAAAGGCAGGACAAAAAGACAAAAGGGAATGTTTGTCGGTGGAGCAGTCATCCTTATCGCACTGATCGCAGTAATGGTGATTTTTACATCCGATGAGGAATTTGTCCCATTATACAACAATTTGTCAGCCCAAGAAGTTTCACAAATTAAGGCGGAACTGGATACGAAAGGTGTTCCCTACGAGATTGGAAATAATGGTACAAGCATTTCCGTTCCAAAGGATCAGGTAGATACCTTATTGGTGGAGCTAGCAGGGGAAGGCATACCGGACAGTGGGAGCATTGATTATTCCTTTTTCTCCAAAAACTCATCCTGGGGAATAACGGACAATGAGTTTGACATTATGAAATTGGATGCAACACAAACAGAGCTTGCAAATCTGATGAAAGGCATCGACGGCATTGAAGATGCAAAAGTAATGATCAATATGCCGAAGGACCCCGTTTTCGTCAGTGATGCAAAGCAAGAGGCAAGTGCTTCGATTGTTTTACATACAAAGCCTGGCTATAAGCTGAATGCCAACCAGGTAAATACATTATATACATTAGTTTCCAAAGCGGTACCAAATTTACCAGAGGAAAACATTGCCATCATGAACCAGTTCTTTGAGTACTACGACAAGAATAAACCGGATGAAACGGGGGATTCTTACGCTTCTCAGCAAGCGATTAAGAAGGATGTGGAACATGATATTCAGCGCAGGCTGCAGCAGATGCTTGGCACAATGGTTGGACTGGATAATGTCATCGTATCTGTTACTGCCGACATTGATTTTACGAAAGAAAATAGCGTTGAAGAGATTGTTGAGCCTGCAGATAAAGATAACATGGAAGGTCTTCCGGTCAGTATCGAAAAAATTCACGAAACCTATGCAAACAAACCTGGCGATGGTGGCGTCGCGGGCACGGGAGATGAGGATATTGCATCTTATCAAGGAACTGATGCCAACCAAGATGGGGATTACGAAATTGTCAAAGAAAAAGTGAACAATGAATTTAATCGCATCCATAAAGAGATTGCACAAAGCCCTTATAAAATAAGAGATCTTGGTATTCAAGTAGCCGTCAATCGGTTGAAAGATACTGGTGCTGATCATGTTTTGTCACAGCAAGAACAAAACGTAGTACAGGATGGAATAACCTCGATACTGAATTCCATTATCACAACATCCATCGACAAGGATTATGGGCAAGTTGACCCGGATGAAAAGACATCCATTGTCTTCCAGGATTTCAATGGATCGGCTGATACACAAACTCCTCCGGCACAAGGCATCCCTGCGTGGGTCTACATCGTTGGCGGATTGCTAGTATTGCTGGTGATTGTATTGTTGATTCTCATGCTGCGCAAAAGGAAGCAAGCAGATGAAGAAGCACTTGATGAAGAATCGGAAGAAGCACCCATTAATCACGAAGAGGTACCCGATATCAATGAAGAAAACGAATCTGATTCAATAGCCAGAAGAAGGCAGCTGGAAAAGATGGCAAAAGACCACCCGGAAGATTTTGCAAAACTATTAAGAAGCTGGATTTCAGAGGATTAGGGAGTGTTGTATGGTGGCTAGACAAAAAAGCGCATTAACTGGCAAGCAAAAAGCAGCAATCCTTCTGATATCGATGGGACCAGAGGTTTCCGCTCAAATATATAAACATTTATCCGAAGAGGAAATTGAAAAACTCAGCCTGGAAATCTCTTCGGTAAAAAAAGTAGATTCCGAGATGAAGGATCAGATTGTTGACCAATTTCACCAGATTGCCGTTGCCCAGGATTATATATCGCAAGGAGGCATTGGTTATGCCAAAACAGTACTCGAAAAAGCATTTGGGAAGACGGAAGCAGATGCAATTATTAATCGCCTAACTTCGACATTGCAAGTCAGACCGTTTGATTTTGCAAGAAAAGCGGATGCACAACAAATTCTGAATTTCATTCAAAATGAACATCCGCAAACCATTGCCCTGGTTCTTTCCTATTTGGACCCGGAGCAGGCTGGTCAAATTTTATCGGCTTTGCCTCAGGAATTGCAGCCGGATATTGCCAAAAGAATTGCAACGATGGATTCTACCTCTCCGGATATTATTAGCCAAATAGAGCAGGTGCTGGAAAAAAATCTATCATCTTCTTTCACGGAAGATTATACAAAAACAGGTGGACTGCAAACAGTTGTGGAAGTCCTCAATGGTGTCGATCGCAGCACTGAAAGGACCATTCTGGACGGTTTGGAAATTCGCGATCCAGAATTGGCAGATGAAATCAAGAAGCGAATGTTTGTCTTTGAGGATATTGTTATTTTGGATAATCGAGCGATACAGCGTGTTATCCGTGAAGTGGAAAATGATGATTTAAGACTTGCGCTGAAGGTTGCCAGTGATGAAGTGAAAAATATTATTTTCAAAAATATGTCACAGCGCATGGCTGAAACATTTAAAGAGGAAATGGAATTTATGGGTCCAGTAAGGCTTCGTGATGTAGAGGAAGCACAGACCCGGATTGTTTCAGTCATCCGCAGGCTGGAGGATATTGGGGAAATAGTCATTGCCCGCGGCGGAGGGGATGATATCATTGTCTGAGCTACGACATATGAAACAAATAAAAATAAAACCCATTGCTATGCAACAAGCAGAGGACACCTTTTCTCTTTCGGCAAAAGCGGATGGGTTAAAACAAAACATTCGTGAATTGGAAATGGAAGTTGCCCAACTTGAAGAGCAAAAAAACAAGCTTATTCAGCAAACCAATGAACGGATAAAAGGCGAACAAGCAAAATGGGAAGAACAGAAGCAGCAGTTGATGGAACAGGCACAAAAAGAGGGGTATGCAAAAGGATTTCAGTCCGGGGAGCAAAAGGGTAAGCAAACATACGATGACGTGATACAGAAAATCAATGCGATGGCTGAGCTAGCGAAAAAGGATTATTATGCAACGATTGCGCAAAGCAAGGATGCCATTTTAGATATTGCCATTGCGTCCGCGAACAAAATATTGCGTCAGCAGCTGCCTGATCACCCCGAGCTGTTTCAACGAGTGGTAAATGATTGCATTTCGGAAATAAATGATGTTTCTGACGTCACCATTTACGTTCATCCGAACCAGTATGAAATTGTTATTCAGCAGAAACATGAGCTACAACAGCTCTTGCAAGAAGATGCAAGACTGTTGGTCAAAGTAAAAAATACATTGCCGGAATTTGGCTGTGTGATCGATTGCCCTTCGGGACAAATCGATGCCAGCGTCGATACGCAACTGGACCAAATTCGCAATGCACTAGGGGAAATAAGGATGGAGAACTGACATGGATGTGGAAAAAATCCAACAAGTAATCGAGCGAATGGATTCCTATAAACATTATGGCAAGGTGATGCAGGTAGTTGGTTTAATGATTGAATCCATCGGTCCGCAGGCTACAATCGGTGATGTGTGTTTGATTCATCCAGCCAACAAACGCAAATCTCCGGTTATGGCAGAGGTTGTTGGTTTTAACAAAAAAATGATTATGTTAATGCCCTATTCGGAAGTGACGGAAATTGGTCCGGGATGCCTGGTAGAATCGACAGGAAAGCCGCTTACGGTCAAAGTTGGTCAGCCATTGCTAGGCAGTGTCGTTGACTCACTAGGCCGCAAGCTGGATCAGTCCATGCTTCCCAAAGGACTGACAAACTGCATAACCGAACAAGCACCACCTAATCCGATGCTTCGCCCTCCAATTGCAGAACCGATTCAGGTTGGCGTAAAGGCGATTGATGCATTACTGACAATGGGAAAAGGCCAGCGTATAGGCATTTTTGCAGGAAGTGGTGTCGGAAAAAGTACCTTGCTTGGAATGATTGCACGTAACAGTAGTGCTGATATTAATGTAATTGCACTTATCGGAGAACGTGGAAGGGAAGTAAGGGAATTTATTGAAAAGGATCTGACTGCCGAGGGCTTAAAAAAATCGATTGTCGTAGTTGCCACATCCGATCAGCCGGCATTAATGCGCATTAAAGGTGCTTACACCGCAACAGCAATCAGCGAGTATTTTCGTAATCAGGGTTACGATGTCAATTTGATGATGGATTCCGTCACCCGTGTTGCGATGGCACAAAGAGAGGTTGGTTTGGCGGTAGGAGAACCACCGACAACTAAAGGATATACGCCGTCTGTATTTGCAATGCTGCCAAAGTTGTTGGAAAGAGCAGGAACCAACCAACAGGGAACGATTACCGGCTTATACACCGTGTTGGTTGATGGTGACGATATGAATGATATTATCGCCGATACGGTACGGGGAATCCTGGATGGACACTTTGTCATGGATCGCCAGCTTGCTGAGCGCGGTCAGTACCCGGCAATCAATATACTAAAGTCCATTAGCAGGGTAATGAATCAAATTGTCGACGCGGATCATTTAGCAGCCGCCCAGCAAATCCGTTCATTAATGGCAGTATATGAAGAGAATCATGAGCTGATCCAAATCGGTGCGTACAAAAATGGGTCAAACGCAGAAATAGATACAGCGATTTATTTTCATGACAAAATTCTAGACTTTTTGAAACAAGGAACGAATGATTATGTCACACTGGACGATTCGATTGCTAGTATGAAGCAGCTCTTGAACGGGGGGAATGACTGATGGCACAAACTGCCACCTTTACAAAGCTTCTGGATATACGGGAAAAGGATAAAACCGATGCACAACTTGCATACCGCCGATCAGTAGAGAAATTTGAAGAGGTCGCCGAGAAAATATACCAGCTGTTACGTAAAAAAGAAGATGCGGAACAATCCTATGACAGCTATTTGCAGCAATTCATCCCATTGGAAAAGATCAAAGAACAGCTTGCTTACATAGAAGTATTAAATCAACGTATTTTGGCATTGCAGTTGGAATTGCAGCGTGCTCGACATGACATGAATCAAAAGCAGGAAAAATTGTCCAGTGCCCATGTTGAAGTGAAGAAATTCGAAAAAATCATTGAGATAAGACAGCAATCGGAAAAGGCATTGCAAGAAAAAAGGGATAAGGAATCGATGGATGAAATGTCGATCCGACAATACCGAAGTTTCAAAAGCAGGTGAAAAAAGATGGGGAAAAAATCGGATACAACCAAAAGGATGAACCCACTTGCATGGATATTTTTTGCCATTATTGTCCCGATTATCGTGGCAATTACCCTGGTCGTGATCACTATTTTCTTATCGGGAAAAGATGGCGCCGCCTGGTTTCGCGAAACTGCAAGCCATATCCCTGTCGTTTCTTCTTTGGTCGATACAAACAAAACAGCACCGAATTCCAATTCAACCAATCCCGAATCGATCAAAGAAAAAGATAAGGAAATTGAGCAGCTGACAAACCAGGTGAATGATTTGGAAGCAACAATAGACCAACTAAAACAAAATATCGTCAAACTGAAAAAAAATAAGCAAAATAATCTCGATTCAAACCAAACAGACGAGGATGAGCAATCGACGGAAGCAAATCCAATCAAGACGGTTTCAAGTTCGTTTAAAGAAATGGATAGCAAGCAAGCGGCAAAGATCATTGCAAGCATGAAAAAAGAAACAGCGGTTTCCATGCTGTCTGCAATGCCAAACAAGGTAAAGGGACCTATTTTGGAAGCGATGGAACCCAAAAAAGCGGCAGATTTGATGCAAGCACAACTGAATCAATAGCATTTGCATTTGAAAGGAGGTGAGAAAAGTGGATGCAGTTATACAGATGATAGGACACACTGACAAGATGTTGAAAGAAACCGGCAAGAACACCGTTACCAAAAATAGTTCTTTTTATCCTGTTTTGATGGCGAATCAGGAACCTGTAAAAAACCCAACTCAAACCAAAGCGGATAAGCTAATGGAAAAAGATGCTTTTTTACATGCCGCTTTGGATAAGGATAGCGAGGCTCAGGGCGCTGAAGAACCCATAAACGAATTGCAGCAGGACAAAGATAATCGCCAAAATGGAGATTTGCCAGTCGAACCAGGCGCTTTGTCGGCGAAGGAGTTAGTCACGTTGGCAGCACAGAATTGGCCCGAAGATATGGCCGCAAGCATTTTGCCATTATTACAGCAAAACGCTCGTCTAACAGATGATGAGGTGTCTGCCTTGGAGGCGAAAATAAATGCACTAATGACCAATCAAGATATCGCAAGAAATATTGGTCATACGACGAACGGGGAAAAATTCATCGCACAGGTCGGCGCTATCAAGCGACAGCAAATGGATGGTTCATTGCAGCAAGTCGATTGGCAGAAAGAAGCCGCAGCATTATTGGCAAAAGCAGAGGAGATGTTTCAGGTACTGGAAAAGGGTGGAGACATCCACCAGGCGGCAACAAAACTGCTGAAGCTATTGGAACAATGGCACGCATTGGATCTAAAAAGCAATGGACAGGTATCCCAGCAAATGCTCCAAACGCCTTCATCCGGCCAGTCAAATCCATTCATGGCTTGGCAGCAACTTGTGAAGTTATTTGAAAAGCGCAGTATGATGGCTAATAAACAACAATACACATACCAAGCCAAAGTCTTCGTGGAGGATGTTGCAAGGTGGCTGGAAAAAGTGACGCAGGCTGATCAAGCTGGTCGCCACCAACCAACGGAGTTGCGGCATGTGACATCAACAAGCATGCCAATGACAAAGGTGGAACAATTTATCATTCATCTCCAACAGCAATCCAATGTACAGCAACCGGAACATGAGCAACTGATGGAGCGGCTGGAGAAAATAATCAGAGCCGGTGATTTCAGGCAATTACAAAACGGAAAAACGGAATGGCGCATTTCACTACGACCGCAAAATCTCGGTGATATTACCATTCGAATGGCTCAGATAAATGGTGAAATGACAGTAAAAATAATTGCTGGTACTGCCGCTGCAAAAGATATGCTTGAATCAAATCTGCATCAATTAAAGCATATGTTTTCTCCGCATCAAGTCATTGTAGAAAGACAGGATTTGTCGATACAGACCGGACAAACAACAGGGCAAAAGGAACAGCAAAACAATTCGAATCAAGACCAGCAACATGCATCGCAAGAGTTCGCCCAATTAAAAGAATCAGAAGCAGAAGACGATGATTTTTCCGAGCGAATAGCCACTTTATTGATGAATGAGAAAGCGTAGGTGAAAACAGTGAGCAAAATTGATCCGTCCTTGTATTTAAGCAACCAGACTAAAACGAGAACACCGAGTCCGGAAATGGGCAAGGATGCATTCTTGAAAATTTTAATGACACAGTTGCAAAATCAGGACCCGACAAGTCCAATGGACGATAAAGAATTTATTTCGCAAATGGCGCAGTTTTCCACATTGGAACAAATGACAAATATGACGGAATCTATCAACGCACTTGTCCAAAGTCAATTGATATCGCCTGTTGTGCAGTACAGCCATATGATTGGAAAAACCGTGACCTATCCCAATTATAATGAAGAAACCGGGGTAAACGAAGGTACCAAACAAAGCAAGGTTGTGGCTGTCAGTCAGCAAGATGGCTGGGCGGTTCTGGAACTGGAAAATGGTGAAAAAATATATGCCGATGCAATCTTGCAAGTCAGTGATCAGGAAATAGCCGATAAAGATACGTCGGATGAGAAACAGGATGAGAGCTGACATGAACTATCAAATCGGTTCCCTGCAAGGGCATCCGCTACAGCAATTGCCAAAAAAGTCTAGTAAGGTTATGAATCAACGATCTGAAGATTTTGGCAAACTGCTACAAGAACAAGAATTAAAAATAAGTAAACATGCACAAACGCGTCTTCAGGAGAGAAATATCCAGATTGATGAACAACAATGGCAAAAAATAAGTGAAAAAATTTCGGAAGCAAAGGAAAAAGGTATAACCGACTCCCTTGTCATTACCGATAACGCTGCACTGGTTGTCAGCGCAAAGAATCATACGGTTGTAACCGCCATGCCCATTCAGGAAGCGAACAGCCATATTTTTACGAATATTAATGGCACGATTATTGTAAATCAATAGGTTGGACCCCTTTGGGGAGACCTATGAAACTGTTGACGGATGGATACAGTTTCAACAATGAATAAAAAAGGGGAAATGAATCATGTTGCGTTCAATGTATTCAGGAATTTCTGGTATGAAAGGTTTTCAACGAAAATTGGATGTCATTGGCAACAATATCGCCAATGTAAACACAACAGGCTTTAAAAAAGGCCGCGTTACCTTTCAGGACATGATGAGTCAGACGTCTGCGGCGGCATCGGGGGCTGTGCAGGGAGGAAAAGGCGGCACAAACCCAATGCAAGTTGGCCTTGGATCCAAACTGGCCACCATTGATACGATCCACACACAAGGGTTTCAGCAAACTACCGATCGCCCGCTTGACTTTGCGATCGAGGGAGACGGAATGTTTGCAGTAACAGACGGTACCAATACATTTTATACGCGTGCAGGCAATTTTTCGCTGGATGAAAATGGAGATATCGTCAATGCGCAAGGTTATTATCTATTGGATACGAATAACAATCATATAAACATTGATCCAAATGCAGAAGATTTTTCGATACAATCCAATGGGACTGTTACTTATTTGAAAGATGGCAACCAATCAGCACCCGTGACAATAGGGTTGGCGAAATTTTCCAATCCTGAAGGTCTGGAAAAAGTCGGTAATAATTTATATCGTGCAACGGATAATTCCGGTCTAGCCAACAATGGTGCGCTTTATGCACCCGAAAGTGGCGGAGCCGGCAAACTTGTAACCGGTGCTCTCGAAATGTCCAACGTTGATCTTTCTGAAGAATTTACGGAAATGATAACAGCTCAGCGTGGCTTCCAGGCCAATACGAGAATCATCACCACATCAGATGAAATTTTACAGGAACTTGTTAACCTGAAACGATGATAAGGGGGAAGAGGCTGGGACATTACGATGATAACAAGGGCCGAATCTGAACAAACCTGCTGACCAGCTCCGGGAAAATACGGAGACCACCGCAGTAGGAAAGGCATCGATGAGACTCCGCAGGAAGCGCAACGACCGAGGAGGCTCATCAGCCGCCTGCGGAAAGCGAAGTATATTTACGGAGCGGCGGATGATGCTCTTTCCAGGATTTGTTCGGATTTAGCACCATACTTTAGCGTTTTGTCCTAACCTCAATTCTGACATGATTAAATTAACACGATTAAATGGGGAAGCAGTAACAGTCAATGCCGTGATGATTGAACAAATTCAGTCTTTGCCGGATACAACAATTACATTGACATCCGGAAAGAAAATGGTCGTTAAGGAAAAAGAACAGACAGTAATTGAAAAGGCAATCCGGTTTTATCAAAAAATCGGCATGGTAGCAATGCTAAAAGGACCAGGTGAAGAAAATGAGTAAGGTCACAAAAATTTTGCTCGTAACGATGGTCAGTGTGCTGCTTATCGGTATCATTGTATTTATTGTTTTATATTTGACGGACAACAAGACAGATAAAGGCAGTGCCCAGTCCATTGATGAAATGGTGGAATACTCCTATCAAACTCCGGAAATAACAACCGATCTGGCAGATGGCAGTTTTGTGCGGATCCAGTTTCAAGTGATTACGGACGGCAAAGCAGCCAACAAGGAAATAGCCAAACGGGAATTCCAGATAAAAAATATTATCATCAAGGAAATGGCAACGATGTCCAAGAAAAAATTTAAGACGGGGTTAGGCGAAATGGAAGCATCCTTAAAAACAAGATTGAATGAAGTCATGAAAGATGGAAAAGTGACCAATGTATACACCATCAGCAAAATCCTGCAGTAATTACATAGAAAAGATATGCGTTCTTCGCCACGATAGGGGTGATTGTTAAGTGGAAGAGATCCTGTCACAAAATGAAATAGATGCTTTATTGTCTGCACTTTCATCAGGTGAAATGGATGCAGAAGAGCTGAAGCAGGAAGAAAATGAAAAACGTGTACGAGTCTATGATTTTAAGCGGGCATTGCGCTTCTCAAAAGAGCAGATACGCTCTATCGGAAGAATACATGAAAATTATGCCCGTTTGTTGACCACTTTTTTGTCCGGTCAACTTCGAACGTATGTCAATATTTCCGTTGCTTCCGTTGATCAAGTCCCTTATGAGGAATTTATCCGATCCGTACCAAAAATGACTTTTCTGAATATCTTCAATGCAGCTCCATTACCGGGCCGCATTATTATGGAAATCAACCCAAACGTGGGATACAGCATGCTGGATCGGCTTCTTGGCGGTACCGGTACAAGCATGAACAAAATAGAAAATCTGACGGAAATTGAAACAATGATTTTATCCCAGCTGTTTGAAAGAACGAGTGATAGTCTTCGGGATGCCTGGTCAGGTCTGATTAATATGGAACCTGAATTGGAAAAATTTGAGGTTAACCCACAATTTGTTCAGATGGTTTCGCCGAACGATACAGTTATCGTCGTGACATTGGACACTGCAATAGGCGAGGCGAGCGGGATGATTAATCTTTGCATACCGCATATAGTCCTTGAACCGGTTATTCAAAAATTGTCGGCACATTATCAGCTCCAAACAAACACGAAGAAAAAAGATCACGCAGCATACGATAATCTGTCTGCAAATATTAAACGTACCGAAGTTGAATTGAAGGCAATTTTGGGTGAAACGACCATCCGTATCGAGCAATTTTTAAATATGCAAAAATCGGACGTCATTGCACTTGATCAGCCGATTGACGGTACACTGCTACTGCAGTTGAACAATGAACCGAAATTTTATGTGCAGCCTGGCAGAAGCAAACGAAAAATGGCTGTACAAATTTTGGAAGAAATAAAAGGGGGGAACGAAAATGATGGATGACGGCATGCTTTCCCAGGATGAAATTGATGCACTGTTAAAAATTGGTGAAGAAGATGATGAAATAAAGGAAACGGAAAACTTTTTAACAACCATCGAGAAGGATACTTTAGGTGAAATCGGCAATATTTCATTCGGCAGTTCAGCGACAACGCTTTCCACATTGTTGAATCAAAAGGTGGAAATCACTACCCCCACCATCCATGTGATGAATGAGAGGGACGTCAGCGAGCAGCTGGAATCCGAGAATCTAAGAGTTCAAGTTAATTATACAGAGGGTTTCTCCGGCAAGAGTCTGTTCATTATCAAAAAAGAAGATGCTGCTGTGATTTCCGATATCATGCTTGGGGGAGATGGAAAAGACCCTGATACAGAGCTGAATGAAATACATCTTAGCGCGGTACAAGAAGCAATGAATCAAATGATGGGCGCGTCAGCAACAAGCATGTCTACCATATTTGGAAAAAAAGTGGACATTTCGCCACCTGTCATTGAGATGAATAATGGGGAAAATGCAGCAAGGCTTGCAGAATCAAAGGAATTCGTGCAGGTTTCTTTCCGGTTGCGGGTAGGAGATTTGATAGATTCCGACATTATGCAGGTCATTCCGATGCCGTTTGCAAAGGAATTGGCGGATCAACTGCTTGCATTAAATGGTGAAAATACATCCCTAGATATCGGGATAGATACTGAAACAGCTTTGCATGAAGCCGCAGCAACCGCAGTGCCGGACAAATTGGACGTGCCTGCATTTCACGAAGCGTACCCTGGAGAAGATGCGTCTTCAAATCTGCAAAATGCCAATGCGCATGATCCAATTATCGGTCAGGCTGTCGACTTGCAACATGCAAACGTTCAGCATGCTTCATTTTCCGAATTTGAAACCGAATCAATCAAAAAGCAAGAAAAACGCAATTTGGATATGCTGCTTGATATCCCACTGAAGGTCACCGTTGAGCTTGGACGGACAAAGAAAACCGTTAAAGACATTCTTGGATTGTCGCCGGGTTCTATTGTGGAATTGGATAAACTTGCGGGTGAGCCGGTTGATATTCTGGTGAATTCAAAGTTGATCGCCAAGGGTGAAGTAGTTGTCATTGATGAGAACTTTGGTGTGCGAATAACTGAAATTGCGAGTCAGACCGACCGCTTATTAAAAATTAATTAATGATGAATATAGGAGAGGAAAATCAATGGGAAATCGCATTTTGATTGTAGACGATGCCGCATTTATGCGCATGATGCTAAAGGATATTTTAAATAAAAATAATTTTGAAGTAGTTGGAGAAGCTGCAGATGGCGTACAGGCAGTGGAAAAATATAAGGAACTTTCTCCGGATTTGGTGACAATGGACATTACCATGCCGGAAATGGATGGGATTTCCGCACTGAAAAAAATTAAAGATATGAATCCGGATGCGAAGGTTATCATGTGTTCTGCCATGGGACAGCAGGCGATGGTCATTGATGCAATCCAGGCCGGTGCAAAGGATTTTATTGTGAAGCCTTTTCAGCCGGAACGTGTCATCGAAGCAATCCAAAAAGCAATGGTTTAATGGGATATGAGAAACATGAAAAAGGGACTTTTCAGTTTGCTGGCAGCCATGATCGTTTTCCATGGCTGCTTTCTCGGAACTGTACTTGCAAAGGACAAGAATGTTGAAGAGTGGCTGGAGCAAAATAACGATGTCCGGCAAGATAAATCGGAAAAGGATGAGAATGTGCAGCAGGAAAAAATTTCGGAAGCTGCATCTTCTCCGTCCTTAATGTTTAGTTTTGTCAAAGTGATCATTGTTTTAGGCATTATTTTGCTACTGATCTATTTTGCTGCCAAATTCCTTCAAAAACGGAATCGCTTATTCCATCAGGTAAAGGCGATGGAAAATTTGGGCGGGATTTCTGTTGGAAATCAAAAATCCATTCAAATCATAAGGGTTGGCGAAAAATTATATATGCTTGGTGTAGGGGAAAATGTAGAGATGTTAAAAGAGATTACCGATGAACAAACGAAAAATGCTATTTTGCAAGAAAGGGAAGATACGAGTCACAAGATAGAAAATCTGCCATCCTTCCTTTCCAAAAACAAAAAGCGCCAGCCCAAAAACGATCCGGATTTCAAAAAGCTATTTGTCAAAGAACTGGATAATTTGCGTCATAGCCGCAACCAAATATTGAACCGGAACCAAAACGAGGAAAATCACAATGAATGACGTCATGCAAATGTTTACCGGATCGAATCCGACTGCGGTCTCCGGTTCTGTAAAATTACTGCTGTTATTAACGGTTTTATCACTGGCACCAAGCATCCTGATATTGATGACAAGCTTTACACGAATTGTTATCGTGCTGTCTTTTGTCCGGACGTCACTTGCAACCCAGCAAATGCCGCCCAATCAGGTGCTTATTGGACTGGCACTATTCCTTACATTTTTTATCATGGCACCGACATTTCACGATGTATATGATGATGCCCTACAACCATTGTTTGAAGAGAAAATCACTTTGGATGAAGCTTACGAAAAAGCGAGTCAGCCGATGAAAGAATTCATGGCCAGGCACACACGGCAAAAGGATTTGTCACTGTTTTTAAACTATGCAAAAGAAAAGAAGCCTGAAAGTGTTCAGGACATTCCGATAACAACGCTTGTTCCTGCCTTTGCGATCAGTGAGTTAAAAACGGCTTTTGAAATGGGATTTTTGATTTTCGTTCCCTTTCTTATCATTGATATGGCTGTTGCCAGTGTATTGATGTCAATGGGTATGATGATGCTTCCGCCGGTAATGATTTCGCTGCCTTTTAAAATTTTACTGTTTGTGTTAGTTGATGGATGGTATTTGATTGCACAATCCTTGTTGCAAGGATACTAGGCGGATAGATATATGAAAACGGCAGGTGTTATACATTGAGCAGTGAATTTGTTTTGAGTTTAGCCGAAAAAGGTATTTTTACGACCTTGATGATTACTGGTCCACTGCTGCTTTTGGCGTTGGCTGTCGGATTACTTGTCAGCATCTTCCAGGCAACGACACAAATTCAGGAACAAACCTTGGCATTTATTCCAAAAATTGTTGCCGTTTTGGTTGGCCTTATCTTTTTTGGACCATGGATGCTGACAAAAATGGTGGAATTCACTTCCAATCTATATCAGAATTTAAATCAGTTTGTAGGTTGACCAAATGTTGAATGAAATCACATTACAAAAATTGCCTGTTTTCTTGCTAGTATTTATACGGGTATTGGGTTTTTTTGTAACCATTCCGCTGTTTTCATATCGGACAATCCCGGGCCCTTTTAAAATCGGCATGAGTTTTTTTCTTGCCATTGCGATGATGTATTCCGTTGGTGACGTGGAAATTGTATTTGATAATCTGTTTTTATTTTTGTTGGTGAAAGAACTGCTGGTTGGGATTGTGATTGGACTGATTGCCTATATAATCTTGGCTGCGGTTCAAATTGCAGGCGGATTTATTGATTTTCAAATGGGCTTTGCCGTTGCCAACATCATCGACCCGCAAACGGGTGCACAGTCCCCGTTAATGGGACAGTATTTCTACATCATTTCGCTATTATTCCTATTATCGGTTGACGGTCATCATTTATTAATAGATGGCATCTATAATAGCTACCGGTTTATTGCTGTTGACCAGTTTATCCCTTTGGGCAGCAAGGGCGTGATTGATTTTGTCATCAACACCTTCAGCCGAATGTTCTTGATTGCCTTCCAACTGTCCATCCCGATTGTCGGCTGTTTATTTTTGGTAGACATCGCGCTGGGAATAGTTGCCAGGACTGTACCGCAGCTGAATGTATTTGTCGTGGGGCTGCCATTAAAGATTTTGGTCAGTTTCACCGTACTCGTTTTCTTTTTCGGATTGTATATCACATTGGTAAGAATGCTGTTTGATGGGTTGCTTGAGACGATGCAGGGTCTGATGCGGCTGTATGGAGGTGGCTGACTTGCAATTGAAACTTGATTTGCAATTTTTCGCGGGAGAAAAAACGGAAAAGGCCACACCGAAAAAAAGACAGGATGAGCGAAAAAAAGGCAAGGTTGCCAAAAGTCAGGATATCAACACCGGTATTCTTTTACTGGCAGTGTTTATCATATTATTTGTGTTCGGCGGCTACATGAAAGACGGGCTAGTGGCCCTGATAACGGAATTTTTCTCAGAAGCGATCCATCAGGATGTTACACAGCAGTCCGTACGGAAAATGTTGACCAATGCCTCTTTGGAAGTTGCCAAGCTTTTGGCACCGGTATTGATCATTGCCTTTGTTGCCGGATTGGTTGCCAACCTGATACAAATAGGGTTTTTGTTTACATCGGAATCATTAAAATTCGATCTGAAAAGAATAGATCCGATTCAAGGCTTTAAAAGGATATTTTCCATCCGTGCCTTGGTGGAATTGCTTAAATCCTTTCTTAAAATCGGTTTTATCGGTGCGATCACTTTTATGGTCATTTGGCATTATAAGGATCAGATGATGATGCTTGCATTTAAAACGCCCGAGGATACAGTGGCTTTTTTTGGCCATGTGACCATCGTGATGGGGCTTGCATCCATTCTGGCTTTGCTGTTTCTGGCGATCTTTGATTATGCATACCAGCGATACGATTATGAAAAGCAAATGCGTATGTCCAAACAGGATATTAAAGATGAATACAAAAACATTGAGGGCGACCCACTGATTAAATCAAAAATCAAGGAGAGACAAAGGCAAATGTCAATGCGCAGGATGATGGCGGATGTTCCAAAAGCCGATGTCATCATAACCAATCCGACCCACTTTGCCATCGCACTCAAATACGACGAAACAAAAGCGAGTGCACCTTTTGTGCTTGCCAAGGGTGCGGATCATGTTGCTATGAAAATAAAAGAAATTGCCAGAGCCCACGATATTGTCATGGTAGAAAACCGTCCATTGGCAAGATCTTTGTACGCACAAGCAGAAATTGGACAAGTGATTTCAGAACAATTCTACCAATCTGTTGCAGAGGTACTGGCGTATGTATACAGGTTGGAGAAAAAGGCAGGGCAGTAAGGGAGAGATATACATATGAAAATAAAAGATTTATCTGTTATTATCGGCGTTATTTTAATTATTGTTATGCTCGTTATTCCATTACCGGGATGGCTGCTAAGTGTGCTAATCCTTGTCAATATATCACTCGCCCTGCTCGTTATTCTGGTCGCGATGAACACACAGGAGCCATTGCAATTTTCCATATTTCCTTCTTTATTGTTGTTACTGACCCTGTTTCGGCTTGGTCTGAATGTATCGACAACAAGGTCCATCCTGTCAAATGGCGACGCGGGCAATGTCGTGGATACATTCGGTAATTTTGTTATCGGCAATAATCCGCTCGTTGGATTTGTTGTTTTTATCATATTGGTTATTATTAATTTTTTGGTCATTACAAAAGGATCGGAACGTGTATCGGAAGTCGCTGCTCGCTTTACACTGGATGCGATGCCCGGTAAACAAATGGCAATCGATGCTGATTTGAATGCCGGTTTGATATCCGAACAGCAGGCAAAAGAACGCCGTGAAAAAGTAGAAAATGAAGCAGACTTCCATGGGTCGATGGATGGTGCCAGCAAATTTGTCAAGGGCGATGCGATTGCAGGAATCATTATTGTCATGATCAACATTATTTTTGGTCTGATTATCGGCGTGGTACAAATGGGCATGCCTTTTCAAGAAGCTGTCAATACCTTTATGCGCTTAACTGTTGGTGACGGGTTGACAAGTCAAATACCCGCACTTCTGATCTCAACTGCGACCGGTATTGTCGTTACCAGGATTTCGACGGAGGGCAATCTCAGCAGTGATGTAACAACACAATTGCTGCAATATCCAAAGTTACTATACGTTGCAGCAGGTACAATATTTTTACTTGGACTCACACCGATCAATTTTTTTCTGACTACAATTATTTCGCTCATTTTAGCAGCAAGTGCCTATATGCTGCAACACAAGCCAAAGATTTCTCCGGACTTGGCAGAGGAGGAAGAAGCGGAAGAGGAAAGTTCGGCAATGCAAGAGCCGGACAATGTCGTGAATTTATTAAGCATGGACCCGATTGAATTTGAGTTCGGCTATGCACTGATTCCATTGGTTGATGCCAAGCAGGGCGGAGACTTATTAGACCGTGTCGTTATGATTCGCCGACAGCTGGCAATCGAACTGGGAATGGTCATTCCCGTTGTACGTATTCGAGACAATATTCAATTGAATCCAAATGAATATATACTAAAAATTAAAGGAAATGAAGTGGCAAGTGGCGAAGTTTTACTGGATCATTATTTGGCGATGACACCAGATATGGAAGACGACAGCATTGATGGTATTCAAACAAAGGAACCTGCATTCGGTCTTCCGGCAAAATGGATTAGTGAAGAAGTAAAAGATGAAGCGGAGATGCTGGGCTATACCGTTGTTGATTCGCCGTCCGTCGTTTCCACCCATCTGACTGAAGTGATTAAACAACATGCTTTTGAATTGCTCGGACGCGAAGAAACAAAACAGCTCATTGATCATTTGAAAGAAAGCTATCCACTCTTGATAGAAGAAGTGACACCAAATCCACTGGGGATTGGCGAAGTGCAAAAGGTACTAAGCAAGCTGCTCCGGGAGAAAGTTTCCATCCGTAATTTGCCGGTTATTTTTGAAACACTGGCGGACTTTTCCAAGATGACAACGGACCCGGAATTACTTGCCGAGTATGCCAGACAATCCCTATCTGCGCAAATAACAAAACAATACGCAGATGAAAGTCATTCGTTAAAAGTAATTACCATCTCCGGTAATGTTGAAAAAATAATCGCTGAAGGCATTCAGCAAACAGAACATGGCAATTATCTTTCTTTAGATCCACAGACACAACAGTCAATCGTACAAACTGTGCAGGAACAGGCAGAAAGATTGCAGGTCCAGGAAGAAACAGCAATTGTTCTATGTTCGCCGGCAATCAGAATGTACTTGAAACAATTGCTTGATCGTTTTTTGCCAACGGTTGTGGTACTTTCTTATAACGAATTGGAGCCGGATGTTGATGTACAAAGCATTGGGGTGGTGAATGTAGCATGAAGGTAAAAAAATACCGGGCAGACACGATGCCAGAGGTAATGATTCAGGTTCGCAAGGAATTGGGGAAAGATGCGGTGATTTTACAATCAAAGGAAGTATTTGACGGTGGATTTTTGGGGATGTTCAAGAAAAAGAAAATTGAAGTGATTGCCGCACTCGATCAGGAACCGTTGGTACAGCCAGCCAAAACATCGCGAAGGACCCAGCAAATCGTAAATCGGGCGAGCAGTACAGAAATAATGAATGAAATGAAATATTTGCGAAGAATGGTCGAACAACGCGTGAATAAGGAAGAACCATTTTTTGAATCAGAGTATTTACAGATGTATTCCTACTTGCTTGAACAAGAAATTGAAGCAGAGCTTGCCGAAAAAATGGTAGCATCCGTCAAACAGAGGCATGAAAAGGAAAGTATTCCTGCAACACTTTATCAGGTTAGGCGAGATACGCTGAAGGAATTGCAATTTTACCTATCGTCTTGTGTTACAGGCGGAATTGACGCTTCCAAAAGAGTAATACAGTTTATTGGGCCTACAGGCGTTGGGAAAACAACAACAATTGCCAAAATCGCGGCGTTTGAAATGATGAAAAATAGAAAAAGGGTTGCTTTTATTACAACCGACACCTATCGAATTGCCGCTGTCGAACAATTAAAAACATATGCCAAAATATTGGATGTGCCATTGGAAGTTGCCTATTCCATTGCGGATTATAAACAAGCAATCGAAAAATTCGAAGACTACGATTTCATTTTCGTAGACACTGCCGGCAGAAACTTCCTGGATGCAACATATGTAGATGAGCTGCAGCGTGCGGTGGATTTATCGGAAAACGTCCAAACGTTTCTCGTCTTGTCCTTGACAGCAAAACAAAAGGACTTGTTGATGGTCGAGAGACAGTTTCACCATCTTCCTATTTCAGGAATCATTTTTACAAAGCTTGATGAAACCTTGCAATATGGCAGCCTTTTAACAGTGCCGTATCGTACAAATTTAGGCATTGCTTATTTATCGAACGGACAATCCGTTCCTGATGATTTATTAAAGCCTGATCCACTGCTACTGGGCAAATACATTCTGGGTGGGCTGGACGATGAATGACCAGGCATATAAGCTGCGCCGGCAGATGGAAATGATGCAGTGTAATCAGGCAAAAACGATTGCCTTTGTCAGCGGAAAAGGCGGTGTTGGCAAATCTAATGCCGCTTTGAATTTCTCCCTTGCGTTATTGAAGTCAGGCTATCGTGTACTTTTAATTGACTTGGATGTGGGAATGGGCAATATTGAAGTTTTGCTCGGCAAGCAAAGCAGGCAAACAATTGCGGATATGTTCCAGACTGGCAGCAAGATGGTCGACTTAATCGAGGAAGGTCCACTAAACCTGAAATTCATTGCCGGTGGGACCGGACTAACGGCTATATTTCATGCAGATGCAACAATGCTGGAATCGTTTTTTGTACAGTTCGCCCAAGTATCATCCAACTTTGATTTTATCGTGCTGGACATGGGTGCCGGTGTATCCAGAGAAAGTATGCAATTCATCCTGGCTGCCGATGAATGTTTCGTTATCACGACCCCGGAACCGACAGCAATCATGGATGCGTACAGCATGGTAAAGCATATCGTAAAAAGTCAAGCCGATATGTCGATATATATGGTGATGAATCAAGTAGAATCACCGTATTCTGGAAAAAAAGCCAGTATCCATTTCAAAGAAATAGTCAAAAAATTTCTTGGCGCAGATGTATTGCTTTTAGGCACCTTGCCCCGCGATCCGTTCGTGTATAAAGCAGTGATGTGCCAAACGCCTTACATGTTGCTAAACGATCGTGCAGCGATTTCCAAAGCAATGCAGACACTCACCGCTGCATATTTATCCGAGCGAGGTGTACAAACAGTACATCAATCCGGCTTCATAGAAAAATTAAAAAAATGGATGAGGAAGAGGTAGTAAGGCAATATGGAAGTTCACGAGAATGTTGACATACAGGAAAAAGCGGTCACCCATTTAATTGCCATTGGCAGTTCTACCGGGGGACCAAAAGCATTGCAGCAAGTGTTGTCGGATTTGCCCAAGCATTTTGAAACACCGATTTTAATTGTGCAGCACATGCCCGCGGGTTTTACAAAGATGCTTGCCCAGCGGCTGAATATGGTGACAGACTGTTTTGTAAAAGAGGCAGAGCAAGGAGAACAGATTAAAAAACGTACGGTATATATTGCACCGGCAGGTTTCCATATGAAATTGGAAAAACAGCAGACAGGCTATACCATCTCCTTAACGCAATTACCTCCTGTCAATGGCCATCGTCCCTCTGTAAATGTCATGTTGAAATCTTTGGCCAATCTCGATCTTGCCATTGTTGCAGTCATCCTGACCGGCATGGGCAATGATGGGACAGAAGGCATTAAAATGTTAAAAAGCAAGCAACCTTCTGCGGTAATCATTGCGGAAGCACAAGAAACAGCGGTTGTATATGGGATGCCAAAATCAGCAGCAGCTACAAACTTGGTCGATTATATGCTGCCATTGCATCAAATTGGTGAAAAAGTTAAAAAAATTGCCAGCCTGGGAGGAAATTAAGTTGGACACGACACAATATTTGGATGTTTTTATTGACGAGAGCAATGAACACTTGGAAGTATTATCGAATCAATTATTGTCATTGGAAAAGGACCCGCAAGATAAAACAATCATTGAAGAAATTTTCCGGGCTGCCCATACGCTAAAAGGCATGTCTGCGACGATGGGGTACCAAGATCTGGCGGATTTGACACATAAACTGGAAAATGTTTTTGATGCAATTCGTTACGATCGTATTACAGTACAAACGGAAATGATGGATGTTTTGTTTACTGTTTTGGAGCAATTGCACGCGATGGTTGAAGATATTTCTTCCGGCGGAGATGGCAAACAGGATATTGCCGCTGTTGTGCAGCAATTACAGGCAATTGAAGATGGAAGCGGGCTTATGCATGCGACAAAAGATGAAAACAGTCACAAAACCGATGTTGCGGTCGATATCACACTCGATGAATATGAACTGTCCATTTTGGAACAATCGGCAGAACAGGGCTTTCATAACTATAAAATCCATGTACGACTCATATCTGATTGCTTGTTAAAAGGTGTTAGGGCATATATGGTCTTCGATGCACTTGGAAAACTTGGAGAAATTATCCATTCCGAACCAAGTGTGACGGAACTGGAAGAAGAAAATTTCGATGATACTTTTACGATTATTTTTGTATCCAAAGAATCCGAGGACAAGATTAAGAGCAGCATTGTGAATATCGCAGAAATCGAACAAGTAGTGATAGAAAATTTTGCTGCGGATGCTGGCAAAAAAACAAGTGAAGTCGTTGATAAAAAAGAAGGCAGTCCATCACAAGCCGCCGAAAAAGGAAATGGGAACACATCACATCAAGCACCTGCTGCAGGTCACAAAACGATTCGTGTTAACACGGAAAAACTCGATTCGCTAATGAATTTATTTGAAGAAATGGTAATTGACCGCAGCCGACTGGAACAAATATCCAGCGAGGTAAACCACAAGGAATTGCAAGAGACAGTGGAACATATGTCGCGGATTTCCGGTGACCTGCAGGATATCATTTTATCCATGCGCATGGTGCCGATTGAACAGGTTTTCAGCCGATTTCCAAGAATGATCCGCAAACTTGCCAGGGAACTGGACAAAAATATAACACTTGAAATCTCCGGGGCGGATACGGAACTGGACCGAACTGTCATTGACGAAATTGGAGATCCGCTTGTGCACTTGCTTCGAAATGCGATTGACCATGGCATAGAAACGCCGGAGCAAAGAAAATCGAAAGGTAAATCCGAACAGGGAACGATTAACCTACGAGCCTACCATAGCGGTAATCATGTCTTTATAGAGATAGTCGATGACGGGGCAGGCATTAACAAGGAAAAAGTGATCCAGAAGGCGATTGAAAATCATATCATTACTGCTGACCAAAAACATGCTTTAACGGACCAGGAAGCATTCGAATTAATTATGGAGAGTGGTTTTTCAACGGCAGATAAGATATCGGATATTTCCGGACGCGGTGTCGGACTGGATGTGGTGCGTAGTAAAATTGAATCACTGGGTGGAAGCGTAATTATTCATTCCGAGCATGAAAAAGGCTCGAAATTTATCATTCAGCTGCCACTTACGTTATCCATCATTGCTGCCTTGCTCGTAAAATTACAGACGGAAATTTATGCTATTCCACTTTCCACTATTGTCGAGACTGCTATCATACGTAAACAAGATATATTGTCTGCGCATCAAAAGAAAGTGATAGATTTTCGAGGCAGCGTCGTCCCGCTTGTGTTTTTGAAAGATATTTTCCATGTGCCTGCACAAGAAGCGCCGGAAACTGATTTCCTTTCAGTGGTCATCATCAAAAAAGGAGAAAAAATGGCGGGATTGGTTGTTGATACTTTTATCGGTCAGCAGGAAATTGTATTGAAATCGCTCGGAAATTATTTGACGGAAGTCTTTGCCATTTCAGGGGCGACCATCCTTGGTAATGGCAAAGTGGCATTGATTATCGACAGTAACGCGTTAATTAAATAGGAAAACCATACAAATTGGAGGTTGTAACATGCAAAAGGATGAAAATGCAAATTGCAAAGCAATCGTGTTTCAACTGCAGGATGAAGAATTTGCCATACCAGTAGAATTTGTCGGCGGAATCGAACGAATGATGCACATTACACGTGTTCCGCAAACCGCCTCATTTGTAAAAGGTGTTATCAATTTAAGAGGTGTGGTTACACCTATTATTGATTTACGAAGCCGTTTCGGCATGGAGCAACTTGATTACAATAACGCCACCCGAATTATTATCGTTACAGTAGATAATAAAGAAGTTGGACTAATTGTTGATCAGGCAAATGATGTCATGGATATTCCGCAGTCATCCATTGAATCTGCGCCGAATGTAATAGGTTCTGTCAATGCGGACTATATAGAGGGTGTTGCCAAAACCGGGGACCGTCTCCTTATTTTGCTTGATTTACAACGTGTGCTGTCCGCTGATAATGCACTGCAAACTCCTGAAGTAGAGGGACAATAAATTGGATTATTTAACAAATTTACAGCGGGATGTTTTAAAAGAAATAGGTAACGTAGGAAGCGGCAATGCTGCAACATCCATGTCCAAATTAATGAATCAGGAAGTGGCACTGAATGCTCCAGGCCTGAAAATAATTCCTTTTGAGGAAGTGGTAGAAATGCTTGGGGGCGCTGAGACACCAGTCGCTGCCAATATGTTTCGCATCGAAAGCGGTGCACCCGGAATCGTATTTTTCATTTTATCGATTCAAGAAGCGGATATTGTCGTCAAGCGGTTTACAAATCAGTCTATTTTTAATGAAAACAATGAACCAAACGAACTGGCGGTTTCTGCATTACAAGAATTTGCCAATATATTGACCGGATCCTATTTGTCGGCTTTGTCGGATTTTACCGGCTTGAAAATGAAGCCCTCGATTCCATTTACCAGTATTGACATGGCTGGCGCAGTCATTTCGGAAGGCATTCTTGAAATCTCCCAAAGACTGGATTATGCCATTGTCATTGACACGGTCCTGGTCGGTAAGGAGGCTGCGAATCAGAAAATAAGCGGGCAATTTCTATTTTTGCCGTATCCTGATTCATTTTCGAAAATTTTCCATTCATTAGGAATCGACCGTTATGAATAGTACAAAAACGGTTATTAAGGTGGGAATAGGAGATTTAAAAATAGCCCATGCCCCGAATGCAATTCGGACTACTGGACTTGGTTCATGTGTTGGTGTCGTAGTCTATGATTTGCCAAAAAAGATTGCTGGGTTGGCGCATGTGATGCTACCTGACTCACAATTGGCACGAAACCTCAATGTGAATATGATGAAATATGCTGATACAGCCATCGACATGCTGATAGCGCAATTAATTGAAAATGGTGCTCGCAAATTCGCGCTCCAGGCAAAAATGGCAGGCGGGGCACAAATGTTTCAGTTTAGTGAAAAGGCGGATACGATGCGGATTGGTCCAAGAAATGCAGAAGCCGTAGAAAAGAAGCTGGTAATGCACCATATACCGATAGTAGCTGCTGATCTTGGCGGCAATTGCGGGAGAACAATTGAATTTGATACCGAAACGGGGCAGTTGCTAATACGAACGGTCAGCAAAGGTGAAAAAATCATATAATGGAAAGGGGGATAAACGCATGACAACAAATCAATTGGACAAGGAAGCAGTACTATGGAAAAATTGGCTGGAAAATAAAAATACGGACGCCGTCAATCAGCTGTTGGAACATTATATGTATCTCGTACAATTTCATGTGGAAAGAACTGCCAGTCATTTACCGGCCAGCGTTTCGAAAGAAGATTTGAAAAGCTACGGCATGCTGGGACTTTATGATGCAATTAAGAAGTTTGACCAAAAGCGCAATTTGAAATTTGATACATACGCTTCCTTTCGAGTCCGTGGAGCGATAATTGATGGATTGCGTAAAGAAGATTGGCTGCCACGTTCGATTCGTGAAAAAGGTAAAAAGGTAGAGAAAGCTTCACGAATTCTGGAGCAGCAACTGCAGCGGGAACCGAATGCAAAAGAAATCGCTGCATACCTGGGTATATCCAGCGAAGAGGTGGAGTCAATTGTAAAAGATTCCTTGTTTTCCAATGTACTCTCTATTGAGGAAAAAACAAAAGAGAACAATCATGCAATGAAAGATGGAACCGGGTATGATATCAAAGACCAGCAAGTCATTTTACCTGATGAACATATCATTGCAGACGAATTAAAAGAGGATTTGGCGGCTGCTATAAATGCATTGACCAAAAACGAACAATTAATTATTAGTTTATTTTATCATGATGAACTCACGTTAACTGAAATTGGCCATGTGATGGGACTGACGACATCCCGTATATCGCAAATCCATAAAAAAGCGATTTTCAAACTGCGAAAAACAATGGAAAAACTTGCGATAAATATGTAAATCAAAATCTAAAGGATGTTGAATGATATATGAGTACCTCATTTCTTTTTACAATCAGTTTCTTGTTGCATATCGTTACGCTGGCTGCCATTTATTTTCTATTTAGACAATATACTGCCCAAAGAGAAAATACCAATCAATCAACAGAAGATTTTGCTGTACTGATGGACAACTATATAGAAGAAATGAAAGCCGAAAATGACAAATTACTATTGCAGTTACAACAGCAAGAGGAAAAAAAGACACCTGCTAAAATGGAAAAACCGATGGACCAAGCAATGGATGCACGAGAAGAAAAGGATACTCCTCTACTTGTTGATACGCATTCTCTCTCTGGTGATCAAGCTGAATTGTCACTGGAGGCAAAAGTTTTACAGCTTCACCGTCAAGGTAAAAAGCCGGATGAAATTGCCAAGGAATTGCATTGTGGAAAAACGGAAGCGGAATTGATTATCAAATTTCATGCGTAATACGATTCCGACTGCTGTATTAAAGTGCCTCAAGTTGCATAAAAATACTTGATAGAATAAAATGAATGTGTTATATTAACTTTTGGTGTAAATACTATGCTTTTTTTAGCATATCAAAACACACGTCGGCTAATTCAATAAACGGTGCCCTATAGAAAACATTGCGGGGTCTTTGTTTGAAAATGATGCTGACGGAGGAAAAAACCATAGGAGGAATGAATGATGTCAGTTATTTCCATGAAGCAATTACTGGAAGCAGGTGTACATTTTGGACACCAAACGCGCCGTTGGAATCCGAAAATGAAAAAATACATTTTCACTGAACGTAACGGCATTTATATTATCGACTTGCAAAAAACTGTGAAAAAGGTTGAAGAAGCATATAACTTCGTAAAAGACCTTGCCGCAAATGGCGGAACACTTTTGTTTGTGGGAACAAAAAAACAAGCACAAGATTCTGTTCGTGACGAGGCAACCCGCTCCGGCATGTTCTATGTAAACCAGCGTTGGTTGGGCGGAACGCTGACCAACTTCCAGACCATCCGTAAACGTATCAACCGTTTGAAAGATATTGAGCGTATGGAAGAAGATGGCACTTTCGATGTACTTCCGAAAAAAGAAGTTGTCGAATTGAATAAAGAAAAAGATCGTCTTGTAAAATTCTTGGGCGGAATTAAAGATATGAAAAAACTGCCTGACGCCATGTTTGTAATTGACCCTCGCAAAGAGCGGATTGCGATTGCAGAAGCACATAAGTTGAACATTCCAATCATCGGTATTGTTGATACAAACTGTGACCCGGATGAAATCGACTATGTTATCCCTGCAAACGATGATGCAATTCGTGCAGTTAAACTGCTCACTTCCAAAATGGCTGATGCAATCTTGGAAGTAAAGCAAGGCGAAGAATTGGAAGAAGTTGCACAACAAGAAGAAGTTCCAGCTGAAGAAGAAAAAGAACTGGCTGAATAAGAGCAAAATTGCAACAGGCAAAAGGTTAGGTGATAAGGGGAGATGCCTTTTATCACCTTTTTTTAAAGAAAAAATATTCGATCAATCAAGGAGGATTTGCAATGGCTATTACTGCAAAAATGGTAAAAGAACTACGTGAAAAAACTGGTGCAGGCATGATGGATTGCAAAAAGGCACTGCAAGAAACAGATGGTGATATCGAAAAGGCTGTTGACTATTTGCGTGAAAAAGGTATCGCAAAAGCCGCAAAGAAAGCAGATCGTATTGCCGCAGAAGGATCCGCATATATTTTGCAAGATAATAATGATGCAGTTTTGCTTGAAGTAAACTGTGAAACAGACTTTGTAACGAAGAATGATCAGTTCAAACAACTGCTTGATCAAATTGCAAAACAACTGCTTTCCCAAAAACCTGCTTCTGTTGAAGAAGCACTCCAGCAAAAAATGAATGGCGACGGAGATACATTGGAGACAGTGATTAATGGCGCCGTAGCAAAAATCGGTGAAAAAATCTCTCTACGCCGCTTTACAATTATGGAAAAAACCGATAATGGTGCATTCGGGGCATATCTGCACATGGGTGGACGCATTGGTGCGTTGGCAGTACTTGAAGGCACCACGGATGAGCAGCTTGCAAAAGATATTGCGATGCATATCGCCGCTGTCAATCCACGCTATGTTTCCCGTGACGATGTTGCAGCAGAAGAAGTGGAACGTGAACGCGAAGTACTAAAAACGCAAGCACTCAACGAAGGAAAACCAGAAAAAATTGTTGAGAAAATGGTGGAAGGCCGTCTTGGTAAATTCTTCGAGGAAATTTGTCTGCTGGATCAAAGCTTTGTAAAAGATCCAGACCAAAAAGTGAAGAAGATTGTTGAAGCTAAAAACGCAACTGTAAAAGAATTTGCACGTTACGAAGTAGGCGAAGGAATGGAAAAACGCGAAGAAAACTTTGCTGATGAAGTAATGAGCCAAATCAAAAAATAACATGAGAACAAAGGCGCAAGCGCCCTTACAGGCTAAAAGCGCGACGTCCTGGGACTGCGATTACTCGTCCCACCAAAACATCTGGGGCTGCGGTTCTCGCCCCACCCAAAACCATTGGGACTGCGATTACTCGTCCCATCGAAAACCATTGGGACTGCGATTACTCGTCCCATCGAAAACCATTTGCTAGTTGCTGGGCGCTGGAGCCGGACGTGGCTGTCATAGCAGATAACATTAATGCAGCCCAATTTTATACTTTCTTTATCTATAAAATAGGGAGCAGCCGTGGTTTGTTCCCTATTTCTCCATAGAAATCATACATCCAATTGGCTGCATCAGTATTTGTTTACTTATTTGGCAGCACAATGATGAACCAATCAGCATAAATATTGAACACTACAAATGATGGAGGTTACTATGACGTCAGCTCATTACCGCAGAATAGTATTAAAACTTAGTGGAGAAGCTTTGAGCGGGAAGCAAGGCTATGGCATTGAGCCGAAAGTTATTCAATCAATCGCCGCACAGGTAAAAGAAGTTGCCGAAATGGGAATTGAAATTGCCATTGTTGTCGGCGGCGGAAATATATGGCGCGGCAAAATAGGAAGCGAAATGGGGATGGATCGTGCCACAGCCGATTACATGGGAATGCTGGCAACTGTCATGAATTCATTGGCTTTGCAGGATAGCCTGGAAAAAATCGGTATTCCGACAAGGGTGCAGTCCTCTATTGAAATGCGGCAAGTGGCTGAGCCTTATATACGTAGAAAAGCAATACGGCATCTGGAAAAGAAACGTGTCGTTATATTCGCAGCGGGTACGGGCAACCCTTACTTCTCAACTGACACAACAGCAGCATTGCGTGCGGCAGAAGTCGAAGCAGAAGTGATATTGATGGCTAAAAACAATGTAGACGGCGTATATTCGGATGACCCGAAAATAAATAAGGATGCACGTAAATACGATAGTTTGTCGTTTATGGATATGCTTAATGAAGGACTTGGTGTAATGGATTCTACCGCTTCCTCATTGTGCATGGATAATGATATACCACTTATAGTATTTTCTATTACAGAAGAAGGAAATATCAAAAAAGTTGTTCAGGGCGACGAACTTGGAACAATTATAAGGGGGAAATAAACATGGTAGGCGAAGTCAAAAAACAAATGAACGAAAAAATGGATCAAGCTGTGCAAGCTTTTTCCAGAAATTTGGCTACTGTCAGAGCCGGACGCGCAAATCCAAATTTATTAAACAGTGTTTACGTCGATTATTATGGGGCCTCTACACCTCTAAATCAGCTTGCGGGCGTAACCGCACCTGAACCAAGGCTTTTGATGATTACACCATATGATAAAACGGCAATTGGTGATATTGAAAAAGCCATACAGAAGGCGGATTTGGGCTTGGCACCATCAAGCGATGGGAATGTCATCCGCATTAACATTCCAACTTTGACCGAGGAAAGAAGAAAGGAATTGGTCAAGGTAGTTGGCAAATTTGCAGAGGAAGCCCGGATTCAGATTCGCAACATTCGCCGGGATGCAAATGATCAGTTGAAAAAAGCTGAAAAAAATGGTGACATCACAGAAGATGATTCTCGCGCTTCTCAGGATGATGTACAAAAATCAACTGATAAATTCATTGCTGAAATAGACAAATTGGCAAAAAACAAAGAAAAAGAAATTATGGAAGTTTGACCACCAATCAATATTCCTGTATAAATAACATAGATGTGATTGCCTTCTTTACAAAAGAGGGCTTTTGTTTTTTACAGCATGATCAGCTTACATAGCGGATTTGTTTAAGCATGCTGAATACGTATTTTGCCTGCCTCCGGAATAATTTTATTGGAAGCCAAAGAATACACTACATTTTTGCCGTATTTTAGTGTTATAATAGGTATTCGGTAAACGGGGATCAGTCATAACAAAACGAACGAATCCATATCATATTATATGTAACCAGTTATTCGGAGGACGAATGATGTCTATAAAACTTCCTTTTTTACGATTTAAAGATAAACAAGAGCAAGAAAAGAATGAGGTTAAGGAGAAAAATATCCCGGATCACGTAGCAATTATTATGGACGGCAATGGCAGATGGGCAAAAAAGAGAGGCTTGCCAAGAGTAGCCGGCCATAAGGAAGGGATGGAGGCAGTACAAAACGTTGTACGTTCCGCTAATAAATTTCATATTTCGACATTGACGCTGTTTGCATTTTCTACTGAAAATTGGCAGCGGCCAAAATCTGAAGTTGATTTTCTCATGCGCATGCCCAGTCAATTTTTTCAAAAATATTTACCCGAACTCCTGGAAAAAAATGTCCGGGTGGAAACGATTGGGGATTTTGATAGATTGCCCGAACATACGAAAAAAGCTGTGGTAAATGCAAAGGAACAAACGAAAAACAATGATGGATTGCTGTTGAATTTTGCCCTGAACTACGGCGGCCGGCTGGACATTGTACAAGCGGTGAGGAAGGTTGCCGCAGAGGTGGAAGGAAAACGGCTTCTGGTTGAAGAAATAGATGATCAACTATTCAACGATTACTTATTTACCAAAGGAATGGCGGAACCGGATTTACTTATACGGACAAGTGGGGAAAAAAGAATCAGTAATTTTATGCTGTGGCAATGTGCGTATTCTGAATTCTGGTTTACGGATGTATTATGGCCGGATTTTGATGAAAAGGTATTTATCGAGGCAATCAATGCCTACCAGCAAAGAAAAAGACGTTTTGGTACGGTCTAATGAGGTGACAATCAAATGAAACAACGAATTATTACAGCGATCCTGGCAATGATTGTGTTTATCCCATTTGTTCTTTATGGGCACTGGCCTTTTATCCTATTTGTATATTTTCTTGCTTCAGTAGGTCTCTACGAACTCATGCGTATGAAAAATCTTCCGCTGTTTTCGATTCCTTCCATTTTGGGTTTTTTATTTCTTTGGGCACTTTTGCTTCCTGAAGGACAAGCGTTTTTACTGGATAAAAGCCAGTGGTCGGTATTATTCGTATTGCTTTTTCTGGCATACACGGTATTGACAAAAAACCGTTTTACAATGGAAGATGCCGGTTTTTCCATTATTTCCATTGTCTATGTTGCGATAGGCTTTTATTATTTTATGATCGCACGCACACAAACTGCTGATGATGGACTAGCGGTGGTATTTCTCGTATTGTTTATTGTGTGGGCAACCGATACGGGTGCTTATTTTATTGGTAAAGCTATTGGAAAACATAAACTATGGCCCGAGATTAGCCCAAATAAGACAGTTGAAGGGGCAGCAGGTGGCATCTTGCTGGCTTGTATCGTTGGTTTGGTTTTTCAAGCATTTTATCCATTCCCGTACAATTTCCTGGAAATAGCGGGAATAGCTATACTCATATCCATTGTTGGACAAATGGGAGACCTGGTTGAATCTGCTTTTAAGAGGCATTTTGATGTAAAGGACTCTGGTAACCTCCTGCCGGGTCACGGTGGAATCCTCGATCGTCTGGACAGTGTACTGTTTGTGTTTCCTGTGCTTTATTTGATTCAATTCATTGGTTAAATGATTTTTACTGTTGGTTTTAATTTGATAAGATAAGCTATATAATAGAACAAAGGCGCAAGCGCCCTTACAGGCTAAAAACGCGACGTCCTGGGGCTGCGGTTACTCGCCCCACCGAAAACGGTTTGGGACTGCGATTACTCGCCCCATCAAAAACATCTGCTAGTTGCTGGGCGCTGGAGCCGGACGTGGCTGTCGCTAAAAGTGATATTAACACAGCCTGCATTTTATACCTTTTTATATAAAATAAAACGGCAGAGAGTTTTGCTTTCCCAAGAACGTGGCTGAGAATTTGGCCATTCGCGATATTTACCCTTTAAAAGGAAGGTGCTCACTTGAATACAATTATTGCGTTTATATTAATGTTTGGCCTGCTAGTCTTTATTCACGAATTTGGCCACCTGATTTTTGCCAAGCGTGCCGGTATGCTTGCAAGGGAGTTCGCGATTGGATTTGGGCCAAAAATATTTTCATTTACAAAAAATGAGACAGTATATACCATACGCCTGCTGCCTATTGGCGGATATGTGCGCGTCGCGGGTGAAGACCCCGAGATTATTGAGTTGAAACCCGGTCATCATATCGGAATGGAATTTAATGAAGATGGCAGGGTAAACAAGATTATTGTGAACAATAAAGATAAACATCCGGGTTCCCGCGTAATCGAAGTGTCGCATGTAGACCTGGATCACGAGCTGCGCATTGATGGCTATGAGCTGGATGATCCAGACCATTTGTTAAGTTTTGATGTCGATCCGAAAGCATTTTTTGTGATGGACGAAAATGAAACACAAATTGCACCATATGATCGGCAGTTTGCATCAAAAACGGTCGGCCAGCGTGCAATGCAGCTTTTTGCAGGGCCGATGATGAATTTTGTATTGGCGATTGTTATATTTTTCATCATTGGCCTCGTACAAGGTGTTCCTTCCGATAAAGCAATCATTGGAGAAATACAGCCAAACAGCGCTGCCGAACAAGCCGGCATGCAATCCGGGGACAAAATCATTCAAATTGATGGCAAATCTGTTTCATCCTGGACCGATTTCCGTTCCTTTGTACGAAAGCACCCGGGGGAAGAATTGTCCTTGCTCGTGGAACGGGGAAATAAAACCGAAACCCTGCAGCTTGTTCCGAAAACTGTCAAGGCAGAAGAGGAATCTTTTGGGCAAGCCGGTGTAACAGGGACATTTGAAAAATCGATCACCAAAACAATTAAATATGGTTTCCTGCAAACTTACGATACAACAAAAATGATTTTGACAAACCTGTTCAAGCTGATAACAGGTCAATATTCCATTGATATGCTTTCCGGACCGGTTGGAATTTATGATGCCACGGATCAGATTGTACAGACAGGATTTATGAACTTTTTAATGTGGACAGCAATGCTTAGTATTAACCTTGGTATTGTCAATTTGGTTCCATTGCCGGCACTTGATGGCGGGCGGCTCTTATTTGTAGGGATTGAGGCTGTTCGTGGAAAGCCGATTGATCCGCAAAAAGAAGGCATCGTACACTTTATTGGTTTTGCTTTGCTGATGTTATTAATGATTATTGTGACATGGAATGATATACAGAGATTATTCTTGTAGAGGTTGTTCAAAAAAATCCAACACCCACATGCAAGAAGGCCAGTCCATGTAGAAGGTAAAGCGTGTTATATTTGCTGTAAAAATAGATTGGGCTGTCCCATAATTCTTCCAGGATTTATGCGACAGCTTCCTTTATGCTTTCATGCAACAAGGAGGATGGGGAAGTTGAATATTTCCGGACATGAAAAAATGCAAATACTGCTGGAGCAATTGGGTATCCCCGAGGAACAGCAACAATATTTTGCAGAAAGTAAATTGCTCAAACTGGAGCTGTTTAAAAAAGAACAAGTATGGCATTTTCATATACAAGTCAAGCATGTACTGCCACCAGCGGTGTATCAAATTATGACCGCAAAGCTTTCGGAAAAATTCAGCCAGTTTGCACGTGTTGATTTAACACTGTATGCAGAAGAAACGGAATGTAAACCAAATATTATAGCGGATTACTGGCAGCTGTTTTTACATACACATGAAATATCTCCTGCCTATAAAGACCTTGTACTAAACCAGAAACCGGTTATTTCAAACCGTAAGCTGCATATATCTGCCAGAAATGAGGCAGAAGCGGCTACACTGAAAAAAAGGCTTGAAGCAAGCTTTCAATCCTATTGCAAACAAATTGGCGCGCCAAGTTTCGCACTTGAAGTCAAGGTGGAAAGCAAATCAGAGGACATTCAAAAATTCAAGGAACAAACGGCACTTGAAGATCAGCAGTTGGTTTTGAAAACAATTCAGGAAAAAGAAAAACGCGATCAGGATAAACAGAAAGAAGATGAAAACAAGCCTTTCATCTTAGGATATCCGATTCAAGATGAACCGTTGCCGATGGAAAATATCGTTGAAGAAGAAAGGCGTGTGACGGTACAAGGGTATGTTTTCGCAGTTGAAATCCGCAAACTTCGCTCCGGAAGAAGTCTTCTCATTGCAAAAGCGACAGATTACACAGATTCGTTGCAAATCAAAATGTTTTCCAGAGGTGACGACGATGCGAAGATGTTCGAACAACTAAAGGCAGGCATGTGGATTAAAGCCCGAGGCAGTATTCAAACGGATATGTATTCGAATGAGCTGGCTATGATGGCCAATGACATTTCACAAGTGCAAGTACAATCACGCCAGGACACCGCAGCAGCGGATGAAAAGCGTGTGGAATTACATGCACATACGACAATGAGTCAGCTTGATGCAGTTGTCTCGGCATCAAGGCTGATTGAACAGGCAGCGAAATGGGGTCATTCTGCCATTGCCATTACCGATCATGGCGGTGTACAAGCTTTTCCCGAAGCCTATGCAGCGGGCCAAAAGCACGGTGTGAAGGTGCTCTACGGCGTGGAAGCGAATCTGGTGGATGATGGTGTTCCAATTGCCTACAATGATGCCGATGTTGATTTGAATAATGCGACATATGTAGTGTTCGACGTGGAAACAACGGGTTTATCGGCTGTATATGACACGATCATTGAACTTGCAGCCGTGAAAATACACCGTGGTGAAATCGTTGACCGCTTCGAATCTTTCGCCAATCCGCACCATCCGCTTTCAGATACAACGGTTGATTTGACCGGGATCACGGATGAGATGGTCAGTAATGCACCGGAGATTGGCGATGTGTTAAAAGATTTTTATGCATGGTCGGGAGATGACGTGCTGGTTGCCCATAATGCAAGCTTTGACATCGGTTTTTTGAATCAAGGATATCAACGCATTGAACTTGGAAAAGTCAAAAATCCTGTCGTCGATACATTGGAATTGGCACGTTTCTTATTTCCAGAATTAAAAAATCACCGGCTGAACACGTTATGTAAGAAATTGGATATTGAACTGACGCAACACCACAGGGCTATTTATGATGCGGAAGCTACGGGATACTTGCTTTGGAAACTAATGCAGCTTGTCCTAGAAAAAGATATTACCAATCATAATCAATTGAACAATCATATGGGGGAGGGCAACGCCTACCAGCGGTCGCGCCCATTTCATGCAACGTTGATTGCCACGACCCAGACCGGTTTGAAAAATCTGTACAAGCTTGTGTCGTTCGCCCATATTCAATATTTTTACCGGGTACCGCGCATACCACGTTCATTGTTGAATAAATATCGTGAAGGAATCATAATCGGATCGGCATGTGATCAAGGAGAAATATTTGAAACGATGATGCAAAAATCTGCTGAAGAGGCAGAAAAACTGGCTGAATTCTATGATTATATCGAAGTTCAGCCTCCAGCAAACTATATTCACTTGCTTGATAAGGAACTGGTGCAAAATGAAGCACAAATTTTAGACATTATTCGCAAGTTGGTCGAACTAGGTGAAAAAACAGGAAAACCGGTCGTTGCAACGGGAAATGTCCATTATGTCGAGGATCATGAAAAATTATACCGAAAAATATTGATTGCTTCTCAGGCGGGCAATCCGCTTAACCGCCATCGCCTGCCGGATACGCCGTTTCGAACAACAGACGAAATGCTTGCAAGTTTCAAGTTTCTGGGGGAAAAAACAGCTAAAAAAATAGTGGTGGACAATACCCGTGCACTTGCAGATAAAGTGGAAGATATTTCACCGGTAAAAAATGAGCTATATACACCGACAATTGAAGGGGCGGAAGAAGAAGTCCGCAACTTAAGCTATCAGCGGGCGGAAAAAATATACGGTAAGGATATTCCTGAGATTGTTACCAATCGTTTGGAAAAAGAATTGGCAAGTATTATCGGCCATGGTTTTGCCGTCATTTACTTGATTGCGCATAAGTTAGTTAAAAAATCGCTTGATGATGGCTACTTAGTTGGATCCCGGGGTTCTGTTGGCTCGTCACTTGTAGCTACGATGATGGAAATCACCGAGGTAAACCCACTGCCACCCCACTATGTTTGCAGTGCGTGCCACCATAGTGAATTTATTACGGATGGCTCTGTCGGTAGCGGATTTGACCTCCCGGATAAGGAATGTCCAAATTGTCATACGCCATATACAAAAGATGGACAGGATATTCCTTTTGAAACATTCCTTGGTTTCAAAGGGGACAAAGTACCGGATATTGACTTGAACTTTTCCGGTGACTATCAGCCACAGGCACATAACTACACGAAAGTACTTTTTGGAGAAGACTATGTCTACCGAGCCGGAACAATTGGCACAATCGCCGATAAAACGGCTTATGGCTATGTAAAAGGTTATGCTTCAGATAATCAAATTGTTTTTAAAAACGCCGAGGTTGATCGGCTGGTGCAAGGATGCACAGGTGTGAAAAGGACGACCGGTCAGCATCCGGGCGGAATTGTGGTTGTACCTTCCGATATGGAAATTTTTGATTTTACGCCAATCCAATATCCTGCCGACGACCGTAGTAGTGAATGGCGGACAACCCATTTCGATTTTCATTCGATTCATGATAATTTGTTGAAGCTCGATATACTCGGACATGATGATCCGACCGTGATAAGGATGTTGCAAGACTTGAGTGGCATGGATCCCAAAACAATTCCGACAGATGATCCCGAAGTAATGAAAATATTCTCGGGAACGGAATCCCTCGGTGTGACACCGGAACAAATTAACTGTCAAACGGGTACTTTGGGAGTACCGGAATTCGGGACAAAATTTGTTCGGCAAATGCTGGAGGATACGAAACCAACGACGTTTGCAGAACTATTAATTATTTCCGGTTTGTCTCATGGAACAGACGTATGGCTTGGCAATGCACAAGAGCTAATAAATGATGGAACATGCACATTGCCGGATGTAATCGGGTGTCGTGACGATATCATGGTTTATTTGATGCACAAAGGACTGGAAGCTTCCCTCGCGTTTAAAATAATGGAATCCGTCCGTAAAGGGAAAGGCCTGCAAGACGAATGGATTGCTGAAATGAAGAAGCATAATGTACCAGATTGGTATGTTGAATCTTGTAAAAAGATTAAATATATGTTTCCTAAAGCACACGCAGCTGCCTATGTACTGATGGCGATTCGTATCGCCTATTTCAAAGTGCATCATCCCATCTTGTTCTATGCGGCATATTTCACGGTACGTGCAGATGATTTCGAATTGGATACGATGATAAAAGGCTCTGACGCGATTCGCAAACGGATCGCTGATATCATGGCAAAAGGCAATGATGCCTCACCAAAAGAGAAAAGCTTGTTGACGGTATTAGAAATTTCACTTGAAATGTGTGAAAGAGGATTTTCCTTTGGTAAAGTTGATTTGTATAAATCCAGTGCCACGGAATTTATTGTGGATAACAATACATTAATTCCACCTTTTAATGCTGTTGACGGACTTGGGACAAATGCTGCGATTAATATCGTTAAAGCGAGAGAAGATGGAGAATTTCTATCAAAAGAAGATTTGCGTGAACGCAGTAAAATTTCCAAAACTGTTTTGGAATATCTCGATAACCATGGCTGCTTGGATGGAATGGCCGATGAAAACCAGCTATCCCTATTTTAGAGAAGCGTTTTTCGTAGCAATCGTTGTCTCATATAAATGCGACGCAATAACTGTTTTTGTTGGCTATCCTTTGTTTTGAAACCCATCATCAACCTTGCGTAATTTAAATCAAAGGAGAATAACGAAAAACTGATAAAGTTACGCCACTGTTTGTTCCCGTTATCCATATCCTAAAACAACAACTCCCTTGAATCGATTCGATCAGTTTGAAAGCAGATGCTGCAAGTTATATGCAGCATCTGCTTTTTTAGTGTGCTGGGCATGGGCGCAGTCTATAGGATGCAAGTCCCGAGCCGTGAAGGCAGAAGTAACGCTTAGCCTAACCCAAGTTTCGGCTAAAAAGCCTAGAAATCCCGCTGTGTCGGGATTTCTAATTTTATTTTGGTCACTACAACC
>NZ_JAROCA010000060.1 GCF_030732005.1 Tigheibacillus jepli
TTGTAATTTTGGCTGTATTTTCTGCCACCATACGTGGTTAACATTGTAACTATTTACACAGGATTTGGGACTTGACTGAAAAAGTATCAAAAGGTCACTGATAATCTTTGTCAGTGACCTTTTCGCATAGAAAAAGGATCAAAAGGTCACCGATAGCCTTTATCAGTGCCCTTTTCACGTAGAAAAAGGATCAAAAGGTCACTGATAGCCTTTATCAGTGCCCTTTTTGCATAGAAAAAAGATCAAAAGGTCACTGATAATCTTTGTCAGTGCCCTTTTTGTATCAGTTCCATTTTTGACCGACCTTTTCCCGCCTTGGGGTGCTAATCCTTGATTCAAAAAGGGCATATCACAAAAAAACTTATACATTGCACATTCCTTAAAATTGCGTTATGATAAGTGTACAATATCATATCGATTCCATCTTCGGGGCAGGGTGCAATTCCCGACCGACGGTAAAGTCCGTGAGCCACATGCAAAGGCAGTGGTTGATCCGGTGTGATTCCGGAACCGACAGTTAAAGTCTGGATGGGAGAAGATGTCGAGCCAGAATGACTATACTATTCTTTTTGTTGTACAAAAATCCCCGAAGCAATCTCTGCTTCGGGTTTTTATATGCAAAAAAAGATGTCAATTTGGCTCAATCCTTCATCACCAGATAGGAATCGATAAATAGATGAAGGAGGAAGGAAGTATGCAAGCATCCGCATCAACATCCAAGCTGCTAAAGATGATTATTTTAGCGCTGATGGGTGCAATCTCACTTGTATTGTTTTTCTTGAATTTCCCATTACCTTTTTTACCGGCTTATCTGAAAATTGATTTCAGTGAAGTTCCTGCTTTGATTGCAGCACTTATATTTTCACCCGTTGCCGGTATCATAGTAGAGGGAATTAAAAATTTACTCTATTTGGTCATTACCGGTGCCGGAGATCCGGTTGGAGTGGTAGCCAACTTTCTTGCCGGAATTCTTTTCATATTGCCTGTGAGTTATTTGTACCATAGATACAAAAACGTAAAAGGCATCGTTTCCGGAATTGTTGCAGGTACCATTATTATGGCATTGGCGATGAGCTTACTGAATTACCTTGTCATTCTTCCTGTTTATGCATGGTTTATGGGCATGGAAGAAATGAATATTGAAAGTGTGAAAAGGGCAGCTGTTCTGGCAGGCATTCTCCCATTCAATATTCTGAAAGGCATCATCGTTGGGTTGTTGTTTCTTCCGCTTTATACGAAATTACGATCATGGATTGAACAAAAAAGCGCCCGATTTATTGCGGATTAATGGGCAGCCAATCATGGAACAAAAGCTTCACCAATGAGGATGAAACTGGGTTTATTTTCATGGAAGTAAAACCTCAACCGATGAAATTTCAATTTATAACAAAAAATGGAAGCTCCCATCTCAGGGCTTCCATTTTCTTTATGATTCTATTCTGCCTCATCCACTAACATCTTTGCTGTTGGCTCTGCTTCCAGGCGTTCGATTGGAATCGGCTTTCCAGACACGACGCTGAATCCGTAATTTCCTTCTTCAATACGCTTCAAGGCATCTTCTACTTGCTGCAACTGTTCTTTTTTAATCATATCGAACCCTGCCGATCTTTCTTGTTCAAATTGTTCTGTGCCAAGGTCAGCAGGATGATTGCTGTAATCAGCAGGCTCCTGTATTGCATCATTCGGGCTTTTGCTATTTACGGCCAACTCATCTTGTAAATTTGTCTGCATATTTAACAGGATCTGCTTAAAATGCTCCAATTGTTTTTCAGTCAAATGAGTGTTTTTCACGTTAATCCCTCCCAAGAAAGGATAAAATCATCCTCTCTTAGGTACTACCCCAATCGTGCATCTTGAAACACAAATTAGTCGATTTTTTTCATCTTTGATACTGGTTTCCCAGACCATTGTCGATTTGCCAATATGCAATGGTATTGCCTCGGCAGTTACGATGCCATCCCGTTTGGCACGAACATGGTTTGCATTAATTTCGATGCCGAAAACATTCATTTTTTCAGGGTCAACATGTAAGAAAGCCCCAATACTGGCAGCTGTTTCCGCCAGTGCAGCACTGGCGCCACCATGCAGGAAGCCTGCTGGCTGGTGTGTGCGTTCATCCACGGGCATTTCCAAAATAACACGCTCTTTTTCAGCGGAAATAATTTTAATCCCAAGAGATTGCAGCAATGTATTTTCCGTTTGCATGATTTTTTACCCCCTAATTGGTAAAGACGCGAAGCAATAATGAAATCCCTAGCAGAAGTCCATATATGGTGTTTGTTTTCCCGGTGGCAGCCATTGCCGGCATCATTTCCAGCGGATGCTTCTTGCCATGAAATTTTTTCAGGACGTCAATTGCCTTGGGTACGCTAAGCAAAGTAATCAACGACCAAAGTGGCAATACGCCTATAAAAATATTGACGAGTGTCAATAGATAGGCTACGGTGAACATGCCTCCCAGAAAGCGGATTGCATTTTTTTGACCGAGCAGAATCGCCAATGTTTTCCTGCCGTTTTCTTTGTCATTATCCAGGTCACGTATGTTGTTGGACATCATGATGGCTCCAATAAAAATAGCAGTTGGCAAAGAAATCAGGATAATTGACCAATTCATTTGCAAGGTTTGAATGAAATAGGAAATGGAAATAATGACTGTGCCCATTAAAAAGCCGGAAAATAGCTCACCAAAAGGTGTGTACGCAATTGGCAGCGGACCGCCGGTATACAAGTAGCCGATAAGCATGCTTGCTGCACCGATAACAGCAATCCACCAGCTGGATGCAGCGGAAATATAGATACCGAGCAAAATAGCAATACCAAAAAATGCCAATGCCAAATTTAAAATAGTTCTTGGTGAAATTCCGTCGCGAACAATGGAACCGCCGATACCTACAGAATCTTCGTTATCCAGACCGCGTTTGAAATCATAATATTCATTAAACATATTCGTTGCGGCCTGGATCAAGATACTTGCCAGCATCATCGCTGCAAATAGCCATGGATCAAGTGCTTGCTCTGTAAGGGCGAACATGCTGCCGACAAATACAGGTACGAAGGATGCCGTTAACGTGTGTGGCCGAAGTAGTCGCCACCAAATATGAAAACCTTCTTTTTCATTCAATGCGGTTTTTACAGATGATTTATTCGATGATTGCATCATTTTTCCTCCCGCGATAAAATTCTACTCTATTTCAGTTTATGGAAATAGCCGGGAAGTGTCAATATAACAAGGGTTGACAAATTCTTGGCTTGTAGGTAAAGAAAGTATAAAATTGGGCTGTATAAATTTCATTTGCTATGACAGCCACGTCCGGCTCCAGCGCCCAGCAACTAGCAGAGCTTTTTGATGGGGCGAGTAACCGCAGCCCCAAACTTCACACTTCTCCACTACGATAAGTCAACATCGGTTCGCTTGCAGCTCACCGTGTTTCCTTTATCTCATTGCGAAGTGCTCCAGTTTGTACGTTGCTAAACGGGCGCTTGCGCCTTTGTTCATTTCTACTGAATAAACTAGAAGAATGATAAAGTAGGTAAGCCATTCCTTGAGATACAATGCAAAAGAGCATAAAATAGATGTGGGTAATTTTGCAAAGGAGTTAGCGCGGCGTGGTCAACAACGTGCTGTTAACATAACGGAGGATGTAATTCACATGATTGAAATAAAAGAAACACAATTGGAATCGCTGCTTGACAGAACAATCGACGAATTGAAGCACTCCAAAGATTCATTTCGCATCTTCAGTATGACGAAAGCTGTTGACAACCGGGATGCACTGGATTTTTTTCAAGCAGCAAAAGTTCTGCAGGACCAAAGGATTTTCTGGTCAAGCACCATTGACCAATTTTATATGGTGGGTATTGGTCAGGTTCACTGTCTAAAAAGTGAGGATAATACCATTGGCGGGCTGCAAAAGGCCTGGGACGATGCACTGGCGCAGGCTACCATCCATGACACCATACACCAGCCGGGAACGGGGTTGACAGCACTAGGCGGCATGGCATTTGATCCGTTAAAGAAGAAAACGGCATTATGGGAAAAATTTGCCGATCAGGCGCTAACCATTCCGGCGTTTGTATTCACTAAAACAGGTGATCAATGCTATTTAACATGTAATCTAAAACTTAAAAAAGCGGATAACAGCAGGCAACTCGCAGCAAAAATAAAAGAAAAGGAACATCAGTTATTTTCCAATGCACCATCATTTTCGCTACATGACGGTATACTGTCAAAAAAAGAAATTGCTCCAGAACAGTGGAAAAGAACAGTTGAAAAGGCAACACAGGCGATTAAAAATGATACGGCTCAGAAAATCGTATTGGCACGAGAAATGCGGCTGGAATTTTCCGGCAATGCAGATGTTGGGGTTATATTACAACGATTGTTGAAAACACAGCCGAATAGCTATGTTTTTGCGATTGAGCATGGCAATGACTGTTTTATGGGGGCTACCCCGGAAAGACTTGTAAAGCTTGCGCATGGCAAGCTGCTTTCGACGTGTCTTGCAGGAACAGCACCAAGGGGAATAGATAAAGATGCGGATGATCGAATTGGCAGTCAGCTGCTGAACGATCCAAAAAATCGCCAGGAGCATGATTTTGTAGTGCAAATGATTAAAAAAGCTGTGACACCGTACGCGAAAAATATTGTTGTACCAAAAAAACCGGAACTATATAAGCTGCGCAATCTACAGCATCTTTACACGCCGGTTACCGCAGACTTGCTGGAAAAATCCGGGATTTTCCCGATAGTAGAAAAACTTCATCCGACCCCGGCCCTTGGAGGGACACCGAGGGAGGCATCATTGGCATTTATCAGGGAAAATGAACTGTTGGATCGTGGCTGGTATGGGGCACCGGTCGGCTGGCTGGACGGCCAGAACAATGGTGAGTTTGCTGTTGCAATACGTTCGGGGTTGATCCAGGGAAAGGAAGCTTCATTGTTTGCCGGCTGTGGGGTTGTTGCAGATTCCAATCCGGAAGATGAGTATGCCGAAACAAATATCAAATTTATGCCGATGTTATCCGTGTTGGAAGGTGAAACGAAATGAGTCATACAGAAAGATTGACACGATATGTTGCTGAGTTTGTGGATGAAATGGCAGCAAATGGGATCGAAAATGTTGTCATTTCTCCGGGCTCCCGGTCTACACCGCTTGCTATGACGTTCGTTGAGCATGAGCAGCTGAAGGAATGGATCGTCATCGATGAACGTTCAGCTGCTTTTTTTGCGCTTGGATTGGCTAAAAAAACGAAAAAACCTGTTGCCTTGCTGTGCTCCTCGGGCACTGCCACAGCCAATTATTTTCCGGCTATTGTTGAGGCGAAGCAAAGCAGGGTACCGCTTATTGTGTTGACAGCCGATCGTCCCCATGAATTGCGTGATGTGGGCGCACCTCAGGCAATTGACCAAATCAAAATGTACGGAAACTATGTCAAATGGTTTCATGAAATGGCTCTGCCCGAGGACTCTGAAATGATGCTTGACTACGTTCGCAGCAAAGCCGCACAAGCGATTGATATGGCTACGGAAGGCAATCCAGGACCTGTCCAATTGAATTTTCCTTTCCGCGAGCCATTGGTACCTGATTTCACGATAGACGATATGTGGGGTAAGAAACGCAATCCGGATAAATATGGTTTTTCCAAAGGGGAAAAAGTACTTGCTCCGTACGAACTGCAGCGTGTTTTGGAAAAACTAGCAGGCAAAAAAAATGGATTAATCGTTTGCGGTCCACAAACAGATATAAAGTTGGCATCGGCTATATTTGCCCTTGCCAAAGCCTGGGGCATTCCTGTTCTGGCTGACCCCTTGTCACAATTGCGGTCGGGAAAGCATGACAAGACATATATCATTGAGACGTATGATGCTTTTTTGCGTGACCAAGCAATTCGGGACATGCTGGATGCTGATTTTATTATTCGATTTGGCGCAATGCCGGTTTCCAAGCCGTACTTATTTTATTTGAAGGAACAAAAAAACACGCTGCACTTTGTTGTGGAAGCCGAAGAAGGGTACCGGGAGCCAACCGGCAAGCGGACGCATTTTATTAGTGCAGATCCGGCTACGTTTTGCGAGCAGCTGGCAAGAACAGAAATGCAAATGGACGTTTCATGGCTTAGAAAGTGGGTGACCATGAATGAAATTGCCGAAAAACATTTGCAGCAGCACAATAAGGATGAAATAACGGAAGGATCCGCTGTATATTCATTAGTTGAAAGTTTGCTGCATGATAGCACATTATTTACGGGAAACAGCATGGCTGTTCGGGATGTGGACAGTTTTTTGCTGCAAACGGATAAGCAAATGGAAGTTTTAGCCAATCGCGGTGCAAACGGAATTGATGGCGTGGTTTCGACTGCTGCGGGTGCTGCCGCATCCGGAAACCCTGTGACATTGCTTATAGGGGATTTATCCTTTTTTCATGATATGAATGGCTTGCTGGCGGTCAAACATTATCAGTTGAATGTCACTGTTTTGCTCATCAATAACAATGGCGGCGGAATATTTTCCTTTTTGCCACAGGCTTCTGAAGGTAAATATTTCGAGGCATTATTTGGTACACCATTAAACATAGATTTTAAGCATGCTGTCAAGCTGTATGGCGGGGACTATTGTTTAGTAGAAAATGAAACTGCATTGCAGGAGGCCTTGGCAAAGGCGCAGCAGCAAACAGGACTTTCTGTCGTGGAAGTAAGAACAGATCGTACCCAAAATGCAGCTTGGCACCAGAAAATATGGGACGCTATCAATCAAGAAATAAAGGCACACAGGTGGTAGAAAGGTCATGCGATTTTCAATTGAAGACGCCACGTATTGGTATGAAGTGTATGGAAAGCCATCAGACCCGGTCATCGTTATGCTCCATGGGTTTACGGGCAGTACGGCGACCTGGCATGCTTTTATCGAGACATGGCAAGCAGACTATCAAATGATAGTGGTTGATCTTCCGGGACACGGTAAAACCAAGACCCCTCCTAAAGATATGGAAGCGTGCTGCAGTGATCTACATGCCCTGTTTCATTATTTAAAACTGGATTCATTTCATTTGGCTGGCTATTCCATGGGCGGCAGGACGGCACTTTCCTACGCGATGCAATATCCTAAGGACTTGCATTCGCTTATCCTGGAAAGTGCTTCGCCGGGACTTGCGGATAAGCAGGAACAGGCAAAGCGGAGGGACCAGGATGAAAAGCTTGCAAGTTGGCTGGAAAAAGAAGGATTGGTTCCATTTGTAGATTACTGGGAAAACATGCCACTATTTCAAACGCAAAGGCGATTGCCAAAGGAAAAGCAGCGCACAATTCGTAACGAACGTCTCAATCAGCAAGTAGAAGGATTAAGCAATTCATTGAAACATATGGGAACCGGAAAACAGCCCAATTGGTGGCCGCATTTGTTCAAGGTAAAAATACCTGTTTTACTGCTGGCAGGCGAACTGGACGAAAAATTTATCGCAATCAATAAACGTATGGCAAAACAGCTTCCAAAAGCAAAACTGGAAATTATAAAACAGGCAGGTCATGCAATTCACGTGGAACAAAGCGAAGTTTTTGGTAAAATAGTACATGGGTTTATCCAGTCCATAACTTGATCGGATTCCTTATAAAAAACGATTAAAATGTTTAAAGGAGGATGCACAATGACTGTACAATGGGAAAAGGCAAAAGAGTACAGGGAAATTTACTATGAAAAATACCAGGGCGTTGCCAAGGTTACAATCAACCGTCCACATAAGCGCAATGCCTTCACACCGCTCACTGTAAATGAAATGATTGATGCTTTTGCAGATGCGCGCGACGATTCCGACATCGGTGTCATTATTCTGGCAGGCGAAGGAGAGAAGGCATTCTGCTCCGGCGGTGACCAAACGGTTCGCGGTAATGGTGGTTATGTGGGAGAAGACAATATCCCACGGTTGAACGTACTTGATTTGCAACGTCTGATGCGTGCGATTCCAAAGCCTATCATAGCGATGGTGTCCGGCTATGCAATCGGTGGCGGTCACGTACTGCATATATGCTGTGATTTGACAATCGCTGCAGACAATGCGATTTTCGGTCAAACCGGACCAAAAGTCGGCAGCTTTGATGCAGGATACGGTGCTGGATTGCTGGCTGAAATGGTTGGACAAAAACGTGCCCGAGAAATTTGGTATCTATGCCGTCAATACAATGCACAAGAAGCTTACGAGATGGGTATGGTTAACAAAGTCGTGCCTTTGGACAAGCTGGAAGAAGAAACATTGCAATGGTGCAGTGAAATTCTTGAAAAATCACCAACTGCCCTACGTTTCATGAAGGCTTCCTTCAACGCGGCAACTGACGGACTTGCCGGTTTACAGCAAATGGGCGGTGATGCAACCTTGCTGTATTATACTACGGATGAGGCAAAAGAAGGTCGCGATGCTTTCAAAGAGAAAAGAAAACCGGACTTCGGTCAATTCCCGCGTTTCCCTTGATCAACCACAAAGATTGCGGAAAAACCTTTGCCAGTTTCCGGCAAAGGTTTTTTCTTATCAGGTAAGAAAAATCTAAAATTGGGCTGTATTCATGTCATTTGCTATGACAGCCACGACCGGCTTCAGCGCCCAGCAACTAGCAGATGTTTTGATGGGGCGAGTAATCGCAGCTCCAAGGGTTTTGGGTGGGGCGAGTAACCGCAGCCCCAGATGTTTTGATGGGGCGAGTAATCGCAGCCCCAAGGGTTTTCGATGGGACGAGTAATCGCAGTCCCAGGACGTCGCGCTTTTAGCCTGTAAGGACGCTTGCGCTTTGTTCTCGAAAATATAAAAATGAAGGATGTGCTCTTGTCACTATCTAACGACAGGCATGTCCAGCTCACAACAATAAATACAAACAGTTTTATAACATGATGGAAAGGTGGTAGCTATGGCTGAAGTTATTCCACATTGGTTAAGCCAGCGCGCATTACTTTCGCCAGATAAAACAGCCATTGAATGTGAAGATGAAACGCGTATCACATTTTCGCAACTAAAAGAAGAATGCCAGCAGCTTGCTCAAAAACTGGCAAATTTGCATATAAATAAAGGCGATCATATCGCTATCCTTTCACCGAATGATGCGACAATGATCAAAATCGTGCATGCATTAAGCTATCTTGGGGCTGTTGCTGTATTATTGAATACAAAATTGACGCAAAACGAATTGCAGTACCAAATCGTTGATGCCGATGTAAAAGTGCTGCTCTATCATGAAAGTCAAGCTGATAAGGCTGAAGGATTACATATCGCAAAGAAGTGCAATTTTTCAAAAATATCCGGTTTGCCCCGCAAACATACTTTACTTCAGGAAGAATTACATCTAGACGATCCGTTTACGATTATCTATACCTCCGGGACGACCGGTTTTCCGAAAGGAGTCGTACACACGTATGGCAATCACTGGTGGAGTGCGATTGGCTCCGCTTTGAATCTGGGACTTTCCGAAAAAGATAAGTGGCTGGCAGTTTTGCCCTATTTCCATGTCGGCGGACTATCCATTTTTATGAAAAATGTCATCTATGGCATGCCTGTTTATTTGATGGAAAAATTCGATGTCGAAGGGGTACATCGGGCTATTATGGAAAAAGGGATTACCATCATATCCGTTGTAACCGTAATGGTACAGCGTCTGCTGAATTATCTTGGAGAAGCCAATTATCCGAAAACGTTGCGTTGCATGCTTCTCGGTGGTGGCCCCGCCCCTATCAGCCTCCTGAAAAAAGCTCAGGCAAAACATATCCCTATTGTGCAATCTTATGGCATGACGGAAACATCTTCACAGATTGTGACATTAAGCTTTCAAGACGCATTGAGAAAAGTTGGCTCTTCCGGAAAAGCGCTTTTCCCGGCTCAGGTAAAAATTAATAAACAGCATGAAGATGAAGCGATTGGTGAAATTATTGTCAAAGGACCGATGGTGACCAAAGGATATTATAACCGGGAGGAGACAAACGAAAAATCATTTGCAGGCGGCTGGCTGGCAACAGGCGACCTTGGATATTTGGATGAAGAAGGATTCCTCTATGTTGTAGATCGGCGAAATGATCTTATCATTTCTGGCGGGGAAAATATTTATCCAACAGAAGTAGAAAATGCACTTGCTAGTATGAGCGGCATTCGGGAAGCAGGAGTCGTCGGAAAGAAATCACAACAATGGGGGCAGGTACCCGTTGCCTTTGTCGCTTTGGACAACGCTGATTTAACGAAAGAAAAGATTATAGCGTATTTGAAGGATTTGTTGGCACCTTACAAGATCCCAAAGGAAATTGTATTCGTTGAGGCACTGCCGCGTAACGCTTCCAATAAACTGTGGAGAAGTAAAATGAAGGAATGGGTTGAAAACTAGGCAGTCAGAAATGGAAGCTGCCTTTTTTTATGCATGCAAATGGGAAAAATGTTCCATGCTAAGGACAAGGAGGCCTGAGCAATGGAAAAAGAGAAATACTACGTGAATTTGGGTACAAAAGAGATTTCAAAAACGAAATATCATAATAATGATACGTATGTGATTTATGCTACTCCTGTAGAGGTGGAGCAGTTGCGTTCAAAATTTGACCACATGGATGATGCGGAATATCGTACATTTCTTCGAGCGCACGTACCAATCATGCCATATCATCATGACGAGGGTAATGATGATTACGATCGTGGCATTACAAATGCTTTTCAAATGCTATACGAATTGGGAGACGAGCAGACAAAGGAACATATTACAAATATTGGCATTCTCCGGGATAACCATTTATAGACTTATAAATGCAGTCAGATCAACAAAAGAATAACTTTCATGTCATGAAAAACCTTCCTTTTGGATAAAATCTATCCAGGAGGATTTTTTATTTAGACAATTACGGATGCAAATGTTTAAACTTCTCGTTGGAAAGGAATAGTAGTATTGAAATTACTTTTTTTCATATATTCAAAGGAAAGAGGGGGAAGTGTAGGTGAAAAATAATATGTTAAAGACTGTCGCAGTGATAGCTGTCATCATATTCTCTCCAGCAAGTACATACCTTGTTTTTGCGGATGGGAAGCCCAACAGCGGGATAAGTCAAATGGCTGAAAATCATACGGTGGAAAAAGCATCCGATAAGAAACAGACCGGTTCCCTTACAGCAAATGAAATCATACGTGCTACCGATCGTTTTATGAACATATTGGTCCAAAAATCCGATGAAAATTACAGGGTAATTGGCTTGCAGAGCAAACAAGCACTATTGAACAAGTTTTCGGATGTTGCGACTGCCGAGGCAGCCAGAACGTTTGTAGATTTTTTCTACACAGAAAAAAATGATGGTTTATATATTAAACCAACGGAGACACCACCATGGTTCAACAAGGGGAATCCTTATGAAATGGAACAAATTTCCCCAACGCACTATCTTGTAAAACAAAAAAACAAAAGCAGCCTTCATGGAAACTATTCGATCACATTAGATTTTAAGCGTCTTCAGGATAATTGGAAAATAACGGGTGTAAGCTATAAATAAAGGCGTTAAACTTGAAAAGCACACGCATTCCGTTTTAGGATTAATTAGGTAGGTATGGATATTAGCTGTTGAGAAGATCCACACGAATTACGAAAAAAGGCGCTGAAGTTCATGTATACATTTCGAGATTATTATAACAATGAAGTCAAGTTATCGTTTCAGACAGAGCCTTTTTCCAAACAGCCCAAACATGTTTGGATTATTTGCCGGTATCAAGAACATTGGCTCCTTACACTTCATAAAGAACGCGGTCTTGAATTTCCCGGGGGAAAGGTAGAGCCCGGTGAGACTGCTAAAGAAGCTGCAATAAGGGAAGTGCATGAAGAAACCGGCGGCATTATTGACGATATTATTTACATTGGGCAATATCATGTTTCAGGCAAAGGAGGAGATGTCATTAAAAACGTCTACTTTGCCAAGATTAAGCAATTGGAAAACCAAAAAACGTATTATGAAACAAATGGACCGGTACTGCTGAAAGACTTGCCGAAAAATATCCAAAAAAACAAAGAATACAGTTTCATTATGAAGGATGATGTGCTGGCACATTGCATGAAACAAATACAAACGATAATTTAAGAGGAGCAGCGTAATTTTGCGCTGCTCCTCTATCGCAGATTAACGTGCAGTAAAAACTTCCACCCAAAAGCTTGGCGACAGTCAAAGAAGCTTAGGGGGTTAATTGCCGTAAAGGCTAGATTGGTTCGGGATGACAGGGTGTGGCAATTGCAATGTATAAGATTTTTGGTGTGTGTCCTTTATAAGTGAAGCCTTATAATCTTAATGGGATCAAGGAATAGTGCCCTAAAGCAGGTGAAAAGATCAAAAATGGAAACTGATGCGAAAAGGTAACTGATAAGGCGTATCAGTGCCCAAATGATGCTAATTCAAAGCGAAAAGGTAACTGATAAAGCGTAAAATTACTAATCAATGTAATCGGTTAAAAGTACTTCCACTATATGGAAAAACGATTAATTATTTAATTCCTTAGTTATATCATTAATTGCCTTCATCACATCATTAATATTTTCTTCACTATTCATGTTGTTTCTGGCATGAAGTAGAACAGGTCTAACAGATTCTACTGAACGTCCAAATTCGTACATCCATTCATATCGTGGAACCATCCAAGTATGAAAATGGTGGGTGGTGTCTTCATTGTAAAAATAATAAACACATTTTATACCTAAAACATCCCTTTGAGCCTTTCTAATCTTTGATAGAATGTTTATATAATCAATTTTTTCTTCTTTAGATAATTCATCGAAACACTTAATATGGCGTTTAGAAGCTAATATAATTAATCCTTTTATTGGATATGCAACATCTTGATGAGCGTGGAAATATTCAGTTTCAATCACTACACCTCCATCTGGTTCAATAAGTCCACTCGTTAATGCACAACTTAAACATTCAACCTCTACTGTTTTTCCGTTTGATAAGGTTATTTTCTTCACAAATTTTCCCCCTTAAAAAAACTATATTCTACAAAATACACTTTTCTCAAACAAGTCTGAACATGTTTGTTGAATTAATTATACAACTTTACACACGAAGAAACCTTTCAATTGACAGGTTTCTAAGACTTTTTACACGGTATTAATATTTAACAGGGTTGTAGGGATAAGATAATCAGTGCCCAAATGATGCTAATTCAAAGCGAAAAGGTAACTGATAAAGCCCATTTAACCCGAGTTCATTACCTGGTTAGTGGGGCAAGAAGAGAGGCCCCACTAATGGAAGTTTCACATTATTCATCAGGTAGCTTTTTTAATCAACCAGGATTCAATCTTCTCTACAATCTTATACATAAGTGCTGCAAATACAGCAATGACGACCAGGCTTGCCATGACGAGTGTAAAGTCGAATACCTGAAAGCCATAGACAATCAAATAGCCAAGACCTTCCTTCGATACAAGAAACTCTCCGACAATGACACCGACCCATGATAGGCCGACATTTACTTTCAGTGTGGATATCATCACGGGCAATGTTGCCGGAAAAATGGCTTCCTTAAAACATTGCCATTTTGTTGCACCAAAGCTTTTCAGGACTTTTTCATAGTTTGGATCTACTTCCCGGAAACCGGAAAAAATGACAATGGTCGTAATAATGACCGATATGATGGCACCCATAGCGATGATGGCACCATATCCTGGTCCCATTGCGACAATGATGATCGGTCCAAGTGCTACTTTTGGCATGGCGTTTAAAACTACCAGATACGGGTCCATTACGTTTGCATACCGCTTTGATGTCCATAGTGAAGAGGCAAGCAATACGCCGAGTAGTGTGCCAATAATAAATCCAAGCACGGTTTCCATTACAGTAACACCAATGTGCCGGACAATCGATCCATCGGAAAATTTTTCGACTAACAGTGCCACAATATGGGATGGGGAACTAAATAGCAGCGGATCAATCCAAGCCATCCTGCTGGCAAGTTCCCATAACCCGATAAATCCAATGATGATAATGCATTGCCAAAAAAGAACGATTTTTCTCTCTTGATTGATGTCATGTATATATTGATTATAAAGGTGTTGATCCTCTTTCGTCGTTTTCATGTCCTTCAACCCCTTTTCATTTCGATGTCTAGCGGCGGATATGTGTGACTCATCCCGTGTTTTTTTGTATTTCTTCGCCATTTAATGCCGCCCAGACTTTATCGAATAGCGGCTGGTATTTAGAGTGACGGCGGACTAAAAACGGAATTTCGTCTCGCAGTTCAATCGGCACCTCAAATGTTTTGGCGATCCTGCCCGGGTTGGCTTCCATGACGAAAATCCTGTCTGTCATGGAGATTGCTTCTCCAATATCGTGTGTGACCAGGATAGCCGTCTTGTGATACTGGCGCAGAAGCTTATGAACCAAGTCCTCCAAATTGAGTTTGGTCTGATAATCCAGTGCTGAAAAGGGTTCATCAAGCAGCAGCACTTTCGGATCCGTGACCAATGTTCGAACAAGGGCGACACGTTGGCGCATACCACCGGAAAGGGAATCGGGATAGTCATCTTCAACATTTTTTAGACCGACCTCGGACAATAGTTCCAATGCTTTTTTACGAATATCCGCACTTGTTTTCTGTTGTATTTTTGGACCAAGTAGTACATTGTCAATGATTGTTTTCCAAGGGAATAGGTAATCCTGCTGCAGCATATAGCCGATGGCACCCGGAAACTCACGGACAGGATGATTATCCAATAGCACTTTGCCTTTTGTTTGCTGCATGATGCCCGATACGATAGACAAAATGGTTGATTTGCCGCAGCCGCTTGGTCCTACAAGTGAAACGAATTCACCTTCATCCAAAGAAAAGGAAATGTCATCCAGTGCTCTCGTTACATTTTTTTTCGTGAAATAATGATGCGTTACATTTTCCAATGACAAAAATGACAAGGATTGCCACCTCCTATTTTTCTTTCATGATTTTTTTGGCAATGTCTGTATTAACCAGGTCCTCATATGGTGCATCTCCAGGAAGTTCACCGGCTTCATCCATGATGTTTTGTAAATTTTCCCAGCTGTCTTTTTTCAGGATGGGGTCTGTTGCATAAGATCCTTGGTTCTTATAACGTTCAATGGAAGATGTTAAAATATCCAAGTCCGTATCGTCAAAATATTTTTGGATGATTTCAGCAGTTTCTTCGGCGCTGTGTTCCGCTACCCATTGCTGTGCAGTATAGATTGCTCTAGTGAATTTCTTGACGGTTTCCTCATTTTCCTTCATGAAGCTTTGCTTAGCCATGAAGACAGTGTAAGGGACGGTGCCGGATTCTTCACCAAAGGAAGCAACCACATGACCTTTTCCTTCTTTTTCAAAAATGCTGGCTGTTGGTTCAAAGAGCTGAACATACTGGTAATCACCTGTTCCAAATGCGCCTGGAATATTGGCGAATTCGATATTCTGCGAAAGCTGCAAATCGGCATGTGGGTCGATGTCATGCTGTTTCAGAACATATTCGCCAACCATTTGCGGCATTCCGCCTTTGCGCTGACCGAGGAATTTGGAATTTCGCAGTTCTTCCCATTTGAATTGCGGGTGTTCATCTTTAGCCACCAGGAAAGTGCCATCCGTTTGTGTCAGCTGAGCAAAGTTGACAGCGTAATCCTTTGATCCCTGGCCATATACATAAATGGAAGTTTCTGATCCGACCAAAGCGATGTCAATTCCATCCGAAAGTAATGCTGTCATTGCTTTGTCGCCACCCCATGTAGTTTGCAGTTCAACATCGAGACCCTCATCGGCAAAAAAACCTTTTTCCAAAGCCACATACTGCGGTGCGTAGAACAGTGAACGGGTTACTTCGCCCAGTTTCACTTTTGTGTTCGTTTCTTTTTTTTCGCCGGAACAAGCTGTCAAAAATAGCAAGAAAACGCAGGCAATGACGGCGAGGTATTTAAATCGTTTCATTGACAATCCCTCTTTTCCAATGAAAATGTTAAGTCAAAACAGTGTATGCCTCTGCAAAAAATGTGTGAATGCCTATATCACATTTATGGTGATGAATGAATAAATAGAAAAAAATTTGAATGGAAACAGGAATTCTGCTTAGTGAAGCGTTATTTACGGAAACAGGCTAAAACGATTTGAGTCGGTTTAGGGGGAGGGTTATTTTCAGCGAAAAGGTTGATTTGAGGATGTCTATTTTGTGTTATATGAAAGTATAAAATTCAGGCTGTATAAACGTTACTTTTGGGTGACAGCCAAGTCCTGCTCCAGCGCCCAGCACCTAGCAGATGTTTTGATGGGGCGAGTAATCGCAGTCCCAGGACGTCGCGCTTTTAGCCTGTAAGGGCGCTTGCGCCTTTGATCTGGATACGCCATACAACACGCACTATCAACTATCAAAATAAAAAAATAACACAAAAAAGAACCGACCCTGTGTACAGGATCGGTTTATAGCAAAATTGCCTGAAATATATAAACTCCTCTTGGGATGAGGTAACTATAAAAATGTTTAACCGCGATAGCGCGGCCCCGCTTGGGCGATTTCTTCACTGGCATGATTAAATTTGCGGAAGTTCATATGAAATTGCATTGCCAGTTCCTTTGCAGTTTCGTCATATGCTGCTTTATCCTTCCACGTATTCCTTGGAACAAGTACTTCATCCGGAACGCCAGGTACATGAAGCGGGATATCCAAGCCAAAGATGTCGTCTTGGGTGGTTTCCGTATTGTTTAGTTCGCCTTCCAATGCTGCATGGACCATTGCGCGTGTATAGGATAATTTCATGCGGCTGCCTACGCCAAATGAACCACCAGTCCAGCCGGTATTTACCAAAAACACATTTGCTTGATGCTGGTCAATTTTTTCACCAAGCATTTCAGCGTATTGTGCCGGCGCAAGCGGTAAAAATGGCGAACCGAAACATGCCGAAAATGTGCTGACAGGATCGGTGACACCTCGCTCGGTTCCTGCCAATTTACTCGTATAGCCGCTTAGGAAATGATACATCGCTTGTGCTTTGCTCAATTTGGAAATAGGCGGCAATGTACCGGAAGCATCTGCTGTCAGAAAAATAATCGTATTTGGATGTCCGGCAACGCTTGGCTGAACAATGTTATCGATATTATCTATTTTATAGGCAGCACGTGTGTTTTCGGTTAAAGATGTATCCTGATAGTCTGCCTGACGTGTTTCACTATTTACTGCCACATTTTCCAAAACGGTGCCGAACCGGATGGCGTTAAATATTTGTGGTTCTTTTTCTGCGGACAAATTAATGCATTTTGCATAACAGCCACCTTCTATATTAAAGACACCATTTGGACTCCAAGCATGTTCATCATCACCGATCAGCTTACGATATGGGTCTGCAGACAATGTTGTTTTGCCTGTGCCGGATAGACCAAAGAACAACGCAACATCGCCTTCCGGACCGACGTTTGCAGAGCAATGCATTGTCAAAATATCCTGCTGTGGCAACAAAAAGTTCATAACGGAAAAAACGGATTTTTTTATTTCACCGGCATATTCAGTTCCGCCGATTAATATAATGCGGTGCTTGAAAGAAATCATGACAAACGCTTCCGAATTGGTTTTATCAATTTCAGGAACCGCTTTAAATGTTGGGGCAGAAATAATCGTAAAATCTGCCACCAGGTCGGCATATTCTTCTTCATTTGGCTGGATAAAAAGCTGTTTGGAAAATAAATTATGCCATGCAAATTCATTGATGATTTGAATGGGCAGCCGATAAGTAGCATCGGCACCTGCAAATCCTTTGAAACGGAATAATTCATCCTTTTCTTTTAGATATGCAACTACTTTATGGAGGAGGTTCACAAAAACATCCTCTTCAATAGGCTGGTTGACTTTACCCCAATCAACAAGCTTACTGGATAACTCATCTTTTACAATGAACTTGTCATTTGGCGAACGGCCGGTATATTTTCCAGTTGTGGCGCGAATGGCACCTGTTGATGTCAAAATACCTTCATTCGTGTCAATAATTTTTTCAACCAAACGGGCAGTACTTAAATTTTCATTCAAATTTGGATGGTTGCAAAGTTCGTTCACCAAAGCTGTTCGTTCAATCATATTCATCATTTAAATAACCTGCCTTTTAAGTTATCGATATAAACTATATAAACTTTTTTAGCCCCATTCGTCAAGCATGCGATTTGAAATACGGAGGGGCGTACACCCCCAAAACCATCGCGAGATCAGGATATGCCCGTATTTTGAATGCCTTTTCAATAAAATACCCTTTTTATTGATTCTGTATATTAGTATAACACATTTATTGAAGTAATCCATACTAATTGGTGATTTTTTTAATATATATGAGAAGTACGAGGTAATTGCGATGTCTCAAACTTCAAGCAGGACATAGGATTGAGGATTACGCAAAATTAATTTTCCCCCAAAAAC
>NZ_JAROCA010000061.1 GCF_030732005.1 Tigheibacillus jepli
TGATAAATCAATGTTTTGGAACGTCAAAAGGCAGTTTTTGGGGTGTTTTTCTCAAAAACTGCCGAAACTTGGGTTAACTATTTCCACTTAAAATTTAATGCAATAAAAGTCATATTTTTTCCCATCAACATTATATAGAGATTTTTTCAAATGATTGTTTGTATGACCTGAATATGCTACATAGCCAGCTTTGGTCCTACCATTATCGATTACAGCATGCTTCCAATGTCCAGTTTTTTGATCTCTTAATATAATAATATCTCCAGTTTTTGTGTAGCTTGCAGGGTCTTTATGTCCTTTAAACATCTTATGAGAATGACCTTTATATCCAGCCCAGTATTTGTAAAAGTCCTTTACAACTGACCAGGATGTTGAATACGTATGAGCATTGTTAGGTAATTTTTTATAATACCATTTTGTTGTTGATGAATGGTGACCAGGTGAAGCTGAAGAACCTTGCTGTTTCATTCCACCAGCCTGAACAACTTGTGAAGCGTAATTTGTGCAGTCGTTTTTAAATTTACGATAATTAGGGTTATATGATTTCCAATGTTTTTTCATATAAGATTTTGCTTTTGATCTGTTAAATGTTGCTGCAACCGTAGCTTTAGTGGAATTTGCTAGAGTAGATAATTTTTCTACTTCAGTTTCAAATTCTTCATTCTCTTTTTCATTTTGTAACCTTATCTCTTTAATTGTTTTATTTTTTATGGATTGATTTAATTGAAAAGAATCAAGTTCTGGATCAATTGATTGCGCATAATCAAACTCATTCAGATATACGCTGCCATATGCATCCATAATGTCGAAGGAAGGGTCCTTTTTCACTCCGGTATCAGGTTTTTCAAAAGCTAAACTACTTAGAAAGTTAATGTAGTCTTCACTTCCGATTTCATAGTTCAAATTATGTTTTTTTAAATATTCCAGCACCATCTTTTCTCCTTGATCAATGGTAAATTTGTCAATTTGATCAAGCGTTAACTCCTTTGAGCTTTTATCCTCTACCTCTTTCAAAATGGTCTTTTGTTCAGAAGTTAGTACTAAACTTTTATCTTGAGCGTGCCCATAAGACGGAATTACTGTAAACAACCCCAAAACTAAAAGACTAAAAAAAATTTTATTCATTATTTTGCCTCCTTTTTTGAATATATTAATCTAATAAGTTTGTTGGCACAATAGAATCGACAAAACTTATCAAAAAATTACATTATACGACATTTGAAATTCTAGTGATTAATTGATTTCATTTAGAAAATGTGCCCAATTTACTTCTGTTTTATTGTATCAGTACAAACGGAGAGAAGATCCCGAAATTTGGTTTGTATATTACAGACAATCGTAATTACGGCCGGGTTTATACAAAGTGAGTCAATTTCATAATTGCTCTTTTTAAAAACAAAGACCTGCAAAATTTTAAAAGTGCATTTTTAAAAACAGAAATTATACGGCTTGCTGCTGAATTAATTGCGTATTCATACGGTCTAATGCTAGTTGGGATGCATTGTACGTGAGTGCAATCTCAGGCTAAAGTGAATTTTAGCGCGTTAAGGTGGGCCTAAATATAATTGCCGCGAGTATGTGGTACTCCATTGTGGTGGGCTGCAGTTTTCCGCCGCCAAAATTTTCGGATATCCACCTTTATGGATACACCTTGTTTTTACGTTGAATTGGAGGGTGTGTCAAGGGTGAGGGGAGCGAGTGATATACTCCATGAAACAATGCCCTCGGAAGAATGAGCCACTGCGCTTAAGTATTGTGATTTCACTTGATGATATATAGTATTCGGAGTTTAATAATCCAGGGATTAATGCGGGCGTTCATGGTTGTATAATGAAAGGATTCCAAAATTCTCTTTCTTGCTTCTCTTGGGCTTGCATATTCGTTTAGATATACTTCTTCATATTTCACATTTCGCCACAGACGTTTCGTGATAATATTATCAAGCGCCCGATTTTTACCGTCCGTGCTTATTATGACATCATTGTCTTTTAGTAGTTTAATATATTTCGGTCTGGTAAAATGACTGCCTTGATCGCTGTTCATAATGGTTAGGTTTTGCTTGGACAATGCGTAGGTAATATCAATAACCCAGACGTGATTTGGATACTCAATCCTTGCAGTAAATACCGATAGGTGTGATGTTGCTTGTTACGTTTGCTTAGATTGGGACCTGGAGCAGTTCCCACAATGCACATTTCTCTCATAGCGCTGTACGGCCTTTCGGTTAACCGTCATCCCTTTCTGTTTTAAGATTACTGATATGCGCCCTGAGCCGTAAAACGAACATTTTGTATATATTTCCTCAATCATGTTCTTGATCATGAGCTCCATCGGCGAGGGCTCAACTGGCTTATAATATAGACTTTGTACGATTGAGACTTAAAAGATCAGCTTGCTCTTTAATCGTTAATGCCTGGCTGTTTTAATCGACCAGATCAACCCTTTCTGTCCTAGATTTTAAAGCCAGATTTTTTTAATCCACGATAGTTGCGGGGGTAAGCTTGCCTACTTCTGCGTACAGATTTTCAATTTGTTTTTCGTAGTCCTTCTTCATTTTGTCCGATTTCTTTGTATCTCGCTCAAATGCTTGGGGCATTTGAGCGATTGCTGCGCGCCATTGTTGGAGCTGGTTTGTATGAATGCTATGCTCGGAGGCAAGTTCAGAAATTGATTTCTCCTCACTTAGGATTTCTAACACGATTTGTGATTTAAATGCTGGTGAATATTGTTTTCTTTTCCCGATAAATCTACTTTAGCGTCCCCTTATTTCGTGTCTAGATTTATGGGTCCATTATAGAATATACTGCCTATCTTAAACATCGTCTTCCTCCCTTTAAAAGAATTTCATAATATACGTATATAATGGTGAAAAGGTTGCAGATTTGCTGACTTTATTTATCGTAGTATGAACTGGCTGTAAGACACCACTTCCATCATTGATGAAGTAAAATGATAAGAGGGGTCAACAGAAAGGCAAAAGCCCGATTGGTTCGGCCAACAGGGCGTTGGTTAGTCGGGTGTTGCCACAATGGTTTTCGGTGGGAAGCATAACCGCAGTCCCAGGATGTGGCGTTTTTACCAGCGTTCATTACTTCATCATTGGGGGAGAAAAGGAACCTTTCACTGAATGAAGTTTCACTTTATTGCGGGTTTTCGCGGGAGGAGAATAAAATGAAGAAATTAACGTACTGGGGTATCGTGTTATTCATTGGACTACTGGTTGTTTTGGCATTTTGGTGGGTAAAAGCGGAGGAAAAAGACAGAAAAGAACTGCTGGATCAATCGGAGCAAATAGAAAAAGAGCGCTTAAACGATTTTTTTACAGAGCTTCATCATGTGTATGGATATCTTTACACCGCTGAAAACGAATCGCTCCAGCTGTTTTTGAAAATTGATGAGGCGCTTCGCGAAGGTGAATTGTCGGCAACGCTGCTTATGATGGAAACCACAGGAGACAAAAGCAATTCGTATAAAGAAACTAAATACACTTTGAACGGTATCACGGATGGGTTGATGGTCGAATTTTTTACGACGGTAGATGGCGAGCCAACCAAACTGAAAGGAAATTTTCACGAAGGTGCCGCCAGTTTTGACCTATCATTTTGGACGACGGACCAAAAACTGCTATTTCGAGAAGTGACAGAAGAGGAATTTAAACAAAGATACGAGAAATTTAAAAAGCAATAGGGTAATTGTATGAGATGGCAAAAAGTGTAAGGAAAAACATTCCAATATTGAGTTACGGGGTGCGTCCTTATGGGGAAATTACAAACAACCTCAATTGATCCAGATAAGGAAATAGGGTAACCATTCTTTGGGATATGGTGAAAATAGTCAGGTTTTGCTATAATAGTGATGTAAATCAACAAAATGATGTTCATATACACGTGTTAAATGTTCAGAAAGGGTGTTGACCAGGTCTCGCCCGGGCTTACTTTGTTTTTTGGAAAACTTGGCATTCGTCAAGCATTTAGCGAATGCCTTCGTTGTGCTTGTGAAGAAGGAAAAATTTTCTTTTTCTTACTGCCAAAAAGCGGGAAGCTCCTTCATCCTTTCTGGCAAATTTAAGGAATAAGGATGGGGAAAATGGGCAACAGCAGACATACAAGTACAGATGTAATCTTGATTGGTGCTGGTATCATGAGTGCGACACTTGGGACACTTTTGAAAGAATTGGCGCCGGACTGGAAAATTACCTTATTTGAAAAACTCGACAAGCCGGGAGAAGAAAGCTCCAATGAATGGAATAACGCCGGAACGGGACACTCTGCGTTATGCGAGCTGAACTATACGACTGAAAAACCGGATGGTTCCATTGATATCACGAAAGCGTTGAAAATCAATGAGCAGTTCCAGCTTTCCAGACAATTTTGGTCCTATCTGGTCAACCGGAAACTGATTGAAAACCCGAATGATTTTATTATGCCACTGCCGCATATGAGTTTGGTGCATGGCGAAAAAAATGTGGATTTTTTGAAAAGGCGCTTTGAAACGCTGACAAAAAATCCGCTTTTTGAAGGAATGGAATTCACAGATGATCCTGAAATCCTAAGAGAATGGATTCCACTCATCATGGAGAACCGCAATGTGGACCATCCGATGGCGGCAACCAAAATTGAATCCGGCACAGACGTCAACTTTGGTGCGCTAACACGTAAATTGCTTAACAATTTGAAAAACCAGGACGTGGATATCCATTACAACAATACGGTGGAGGATATCAAGCGTACCGAAGATGGTGTTTGGGAAGTGAAAGTGCGCAACTATGCCGAAGATAAACTCGAATTCCATACGGCGAAATTTGTGTTTATCGGTGCCGGCGGCGGTGCACTGCCATTATTGCAACAAACAGGTATTCCGGAAAGCAAGCATGTCGGCGGCTTTCCTGTAAGCGGATTATTTCTTGTTTGCAACAACCCGGAAGTAATCGCGCAGCATCATGCAAAAGTCTACGGCAAAGCCGCTGTCGGTGCGCCGCCGATGTCTGTGCCACACCTGGACACACGCTATATCGACAATAAAAAAACCTTGTTATTTGGACCGTTTGCCGGATTCTCGCCAAAATTCCTGAAGACCGGTTCCAATTTGGACTTAATTGAATCGGTCAAACCAAACAATGTATTGACGATGCTGGCAGCCGGTGCGAAAAATATTCCATTGACGAAATATTTGGTGGAACAGCTGCTGTTATCGAAAGAACAGCGTCTTGAAGAATTGCGGGAATTTGTCCCAACCGCTAAGAGCGAAGATTGGGATATCGTAGTCGCCGGCCAGCGCGTACAAGTAATCAAGGATACGGATAAAGGCGGCAAAGGAACGCTGCAGTTCGGTACGGAAGTAATTACGGGTGCTGAAGGGTCGATTGCCGCATTGCTTGGTGCTTCACCTGGTGCTTCCACTGCGGTTTCCATCATGCTGGAAATTCTGGAAAAATGCTTCCCAGAGCAAATAAAAGCGTGGGAGCCGAAATTAAAAGAAATGATTCCATCGTATGGCGAGTCTCTAAGGGATAATCCGGATCTGATCCGCGAAGTGCATGAAACAACCGCGAAGGCACTTCATTTGGTCGGTTAAGAAAGAGAAGGAGGCATGGTTTGCTGTTATGGCAAACGTGCTTCTTTTTTCTTTGGAAATATTGTAAGCATTGTCGTTAATCGCAGAGGCAAAGATGCTTTTTTTCTAACCGAAATATTGTCGGCGAATCGCTGAAATATCCGGTGGTACCGTTTTGCATAAGGAGATGCGAAATTTTTTAAAGCTACCCCAAAAGTGTTAAAATGGTTAAAATAGGCGCAAGCGCTGTAAAATACAATGTAGAAACTGTAAACGATTAAAAGGGGGACGGCAAAATGAAATATGATTTCACAACAAGAGTGAATAGAAAAAATACAGGCGCCGCAAAATGGGAGCAGATGTATCAATGGAACCCGAATGTCTCAGAGGGTGTTATTCCGTTATCGGTAGCGGATATGGAATTGAAGAATCCACCAGAAGTAATCGACGGTTTAAAGGATTTTCTCGGCGATGCTGTACTGGGCTACACAGGCTCTTATCCGGCTTTTGAACAAGCGGTTGTAAACTGGCAGAAAAAACGCCATAACTGGGACATCAAGAAGGAATGGATTGTCAATACACAGGGGGTAGTATCTGCATTTTATGCTGCGATTCGGGCATTTACGAAAAAAGACGATGGCGTCATCATCTTCCGCCCAGTCTATTACCCTTTTGCTGCCGCGATTGAAGACAATCAGCGAACAGAAGTCAATGTGCCATTGTTGAAACATGACGGGGACTATACGATTGACTTTGAAGGATTTGAAAAAGCTGCAGCCGATCCCAACAACAAAATCTTGATTTTCTGTAGCCCGCACAACCCTGTTGGTCGGGTTTGGACGAAGGATGAACTGGAAAAATTGGCGGAAATTGCCGTGAAGCATGACTTATACGTTGTTTCCGATGAAATTTGGTACGACCTTGTCATGCCAGGCTATGAACATACTGTTTTGGCAACGGTTAATGAAAAACTCAACGACAAGCTGATCACATGTACGGCACCTTCGAAAACATTTAATCTAGCGGGGCTGCTGACGTCGAATACCATTATTTCAAATGATGATTTGCGGGAGAAATTCAATCAAGCGTTGGCAGTGGTACGGGCAAATATGGTTGGCGTGTTGGGTTACAAAGCTTGCGAACTGGCCTATACCAAGTCCGAAGCCTGGCTGGACGAGCTGTTGCAGCTGATTGATACGAACCAGCGTCTCGTTCACGATTATTTTGAGGAAAATTTCCCAGAGATCAAGGCGCCGTTGATTCAAGGAACCTATCTCCAATGGGTTGACTTCAACGCGTTGGGCATGACAGATGAAGAACTGGAAAACTTCATGCATATGGAAGCTGAATTTTTCACCGATGAGGGTTACATTTTCGGTAAAGAAGGAAGCGGGTTCGAACGGATTAATTTGGCCTTGCCGACGGATGCGTTGGAAGAAGCGCTGAATCGTTTGGGAGCAGCATTGCGGAAGATTTCGGTGACAAGTAAATAATGGAAAAATGAGCCTCTCGTTTTGTTAGCGGGAGGTTTTTTATTTAGGGCTGTATTCATGTCATTTGCTATGACAGCCACGTCCGGCTCCAGCGCCTTCGTTCTGAAAACGCAAAAAGAAAACCTATCGATAACGAATTGCATACCGAGTTTTGTATGAATAGTTGACTACTTATCAACTAATTCAACGGAAAGCGTTTTAATTTGTGCGGGGTTTGATTCCATTATAGTGCCGGTATATCCTACCCTTACCTTATCTCCTACGTGAAATTTTTCATTGTGATTGACTGAAAGGGTAACAAGTACTTTTCCCTCTGTACTATCTACAAGCGCCGTGTCACCATAAAATTCTTTGATCGTTCCTGTAAAATAAAAACTTGCCGTTTCAGTAGGTTCTTTATCATTTCCATTCATTGCATTGGAACTGATACATCCGGAAATAATGGATAAAATAATGATTGTGAATACCTTCAATGTTCTTTGCATGCCACATTATCCCTCCGTCAATATGAGATAAATAGTCCGTAACTGAATAAGTAATGATTGCTGCAGTCATGCATAAATTTATCAGGTGGGTAGTGAATTGCAGCAAAAAACATTTTTAATAAAAAGGCCAAAAGGCGGAGCAAACATATTTGATTGGGCATCATTAAAAAGTATTTGCAGGCAAAATACAATTGTCACTCACGTAAAGGATTGCATATTGCCTGCAAGTGTTTTGGATTTGGCGGATTGTTACCCGTAAATTGCTATTGGCCCCTCCGTCGCGTGTGTTCTTCGCAGGCTCCTTGCATGCTGGGCGATATGGTCATCTTGAAAAAGTCCCTTGTTGCCTACGTTCTTCGCTAGTCCACTGTGGTATTGCCGGAAGCAGCAATTGATGCACACCCTCTCCGTTGTTAATCCACCCCTATAATAATCTTTCCGATATTTTTGTTGCTTTCCATGTATTCATGTGCTTGTTGGATTTGATCAAAAGGAAATACTTGATCCACGACCGGACGAAGCTTGTTATGTTGAAAAAGTTGCAGTGCCTTGGAAGAAAATTCTGTTGTCAGGGCTGCCTTGTATGCATCACTTCTGGGTGTGAGCAGCGTTCCGGTCAATTGGATTCGTTTGGTCATCAATTCCATTAAATTGAGTTGTTCTACCTTTGCTCCACCTAAAACCCCGATCAATACCCAGCGTCCATCCACTTTTATACTGGCTAGGTTTTTCTGCCAATAGGATGCCCCGATGAAATCAAGAATCAAGTCCACCCCTTGATTTTGCGTAGCATACAATACTTCCTCGTCAAACTGCTGTTCCTTATAGTTGATACAAACATCCGCACCCAAAGACTGGCAAAAATCCAGCTTCTTCTTGGAGCCGGCTGTTGTGATGACGTTCGCTTGTCCGATTTGTTTGGCAAGCTGAATCGCTGCTGTTCCGACTCCGCTTCCGCCGGCATGAATCAGCACGTTTTCACCCGCTTGTAGTTGGCCAATCCAAAATAACGTTTGATAAGCCGTCAGAAAAACTTCCGGAATAGCAGCGGCTTCTTCAAATGAAAGGTTTTCTGGAATCACCATCGCCCTGTCATCCGGCATGACGGCATATTCCGCGTACCCGCCTCCATTTACAAGCCCCATCACATGCGTGCCAACTGCTATTTGTGCACCCGGGCCAGCTTTTTCAACCGTTCCGGCAACTTCAACACCTAAAATCGGATTTTGTAAATATCCTGATTTGCTTTGTCTATTAACGATATCTGTTCGGTTGACAGCTGCTGCTTTTACGCGGATTAATAATTCTTTGTCCTTTGGGGTTGGTATGGCGTGTTCAGTGATTTGTAATTGTTCCGCACCGCCTGGCTGTTTTACAGTGATTGCTTTCATGAAAGATCCTCCTTGTCGTACTTATCGTTATCATTATTATATCCATCATTAAACCGCGTTTGCCAGTAATTCTTTTTCCAGACGAAATACAGTCTTTAAGCACAAAGAAAACCACCCTTGGTGAAGGTGGTTTCTCTATTTGCAATATGGTTTAATTGGATGCGGTCACGCCACCGTCGATGACAAATTCGGATCCTGTGCAGTAGCTGGAATCATCTGATGCCAGGAATACAACAAGTTTAGAAACCTCTTTAGGTTGTGCTGTTCTTTTTAGCGGAATACCTGCCTTTAATTTTTCAACTTGATCTTGTGTACCTTCTACCTGAATCATAGGCGTTTCAATTACACCTGGATGAATTGAATTAACGCGAATACCATATTCGGCAAACTCCAATGCAGCGGTCTTTGTTATTCCCCTTACTGCAAACTTGGATGAGTCATAGGCTGAGTTCCCTGGGGCACCACGAAGTCCGTCAATGGAAGAAATGTTGATGATCGAACCATTTCCGGTCTTTTTCATGGATGAGAGAGCTGTTTTCATTCCCAAAAACACCGAAACTTGGTTGACGTCAATTACTTTACGGTATTCCTCTTCGGAAAGGTCCGCAATGTTCTTCGTTATAACAATCCCCGCATTGTTTACAAGTATATTCACGGGACCAAACGTTGACTCCGTTTCAGCAATGACATTTTCCCACTCTTGCGCATTTGTTACATCATGTTTGATGAATCTTACATTTTCACCAAGTTCCTCAGCTAAAGCTTCCCCTTCGTTTACAAGCACATCCGAAAATACAACCTTAGCCCCTTCCTCTACCAATTCGCGAACATGTGAGGCACCTTGTCCACGAGAACCACCTGTGACGACCGCAACTTTACCATCTAATTTACCCATACATATCCTCCTTCTTTGCTCTCCACTCCATATATATTTGCTTTGTCCAACGAATATGCATACAAGTTCAACATATTGGTGTTACATGAATAAACTCCCTCAGATACACGAGAAACGGTATTTCAAGGAATTATCTATGTTCCACAAGCTCAAAAAGCATACACTATTGAAAAATGTAACGAAACTTCATACGCAAAAATACGTATTGCAGAGTGGGTTTTATAGAAGTCGTTAAGAATGACTGCATCGTAAAAAGAAAATTTGTAAAGGAGTGTGGAGATTGCGTAATAATTCTCGACCAGTCTTAACTATTCCAAGAACAAAGACTGAATGGCTATGGGATATCATTGGTGGCGGTTTATTCCTGGCTACACTTGTCTTTTTTGCACTCTCTTGGGGGGATTTGCCGGAACGCGTGCCGGGCCATATAAATGCGGCTGGGGAAGTGGATAGATGGGGTGGCAAAGGGGAAATATTCATTCTACCAATAGTTAGTGTATGTATATGGGTATCGATGACCATTCTGGAGCGGTTTCCCCATGTCCACAATTATCCGCAGCGGCTGAATGAAACAAATGCCAAAGCGTTTTATCTTAACAGCAGAAAGTTGTTGAATACACTAAAAAATATTACTACAATTATTTTTTCCTTTTTTATTTTTCAGGATATCCGAATTGCAATGGGAAATGCCGATTCGCTTGGTCACTGGTTTTTGCCGGCCCTAATCATTGCAACAGGCATTCCGATTATACGTGCCCTGGTTAAGAGCTCTCGTATTTCCTAGTATTGGTACCGGAACAATTCCGACGTTCCGGTACCCGCCACCAAATTAAGACGTACGCCTGCGCAGTTCTACTTCTATTTCTTCCAAACTTCTGCCGCGTGTTTCCGGCAAAAATTTGATAACGAAGATCATTGCTGCCACGCCAATGACGGCAAAAACAAGAAATACCTCGCCGATTCCCAGCGCATCCGACAACAATGGGAAAAATTGGGCAACAAGCAGACTACCGATGGACAATACCAATGCGGCAATTCCGGTTGCAGCACCACGGGCGCGCATCGGGAACAATTCCGGCAGCATAACCCATAAAATTGGTCCCCAGGTAAATGCAAAGAAAATAATGAACAATGTCAGGCATGCCACGATAATCCATGCACCGAAATTCGAATCCATTCCGATGGTCCAAATGAGCAAAGCCATGATGATCAGGGAAGCAACCATGCCGATATTGCCGGTGATAAGCAGCTTCTTGCGGTCGATTTTGTCAATAATCATGATGGCAAAGATGGTGACGATGACATTGACCGAACCAATTCCGACCGTCCCCAGAATAGCTGTTGCGTTTCCAAGCCCAGCTTCACTGAAAATCGTCGGTGCATAATAGATGATGGCATTAATGCCAATGATTTGCTGGAATAGTGCAAAACAACAGCCAACGATGAGTGTTCGACGCAACCATGACGAAGAAAGTACTTTCCAAGTACTATCAGATTGTTCATTGATCTCGCGCATTTCCCGAATTTCAGGATCAATTTCTTCCGGTTTTCTAGTTAGTTTCATTACGCTGCGGGCGGCGGCCTCACTTTTATGTTCCAGCAGCCATCGTGGACTTTCCGGCATAAAAATAACGCCAATCATCAAAATAAGTGACGGCACGACGGCAAGTCCTACCATCCAGCGCCAGCCTTCAATCGGCGCAAAAGCATAGTTTACGAGATACGATACCAATATACCAATCGTGATCATCAGCTGGTTTAAAGAACTGAGCGAGCCGCGCTGTTGCGTTGGAGCCATTTCGGATAAATAGACGGGTACAATCGCAGTGGATCCCCCGACAGCCAGTCCAATGATTAATCGACCGACAACAAGTGTGGACATATTTGGTGCAGCAGCGAGTACCAATGCACCAATGATGAAAATAACAGCCACCATGAAAACGACCCTGCGCCTGCCGAGACGATCGGATAGAAGGCCGCTGAAACCGGAACCAACAATGGCCCCGAGCAACATGGAACTGACGACAAGCCCTTCCGTAAAGCTTGTCAATGGGATGTCGTCTTTAATAAATAACAGTGCTCCGGAAATAACGCCCATATCGTAGCCATAGAGGAGACCACCCAAAGCACCAAGGAAAAATATCAATTTTTTGCTGACTATCTTGCTGGCCATATTACCAATCCTTTCTCGAAATTCTCGTATCCGAACGGGAAACCGCATACATAGATTGCTTGTAAAATAACCACGATGCCATCTGTAAAATTGGTTCGTTATCATACTATTTCCTTTCTTGGATAGACTAAAACAGCTGAAACGGTGCCAGGTACCGGGAATTGTTCCGGTTCCTGGCATCATGCTATGATAGTCATGTGACAAAAATTGAGTGAGGTGTGGCATGTGACGTTTGAAAAAATTTTACCGGAATTAAAATCGGGAAAGAAAGTGATTCGAAAAGGCTGGGGTGGTGCCGAACGATACGTTACGCTTGTCGGAGAAAGCAAACATGATGGCGAGAAGCTCAACCCTTATTTTCTAATTAATGTAGCTGGTGAAGGATACACCATGTTTACGCCAACTGTATGTGATATTTTGGCTGATGACTGGGAAATCGTGGAGAAGTTTTGAGTTCGGGGGATGACCATGAAGTTTGATGAATTTACCGGGAAGACGGTTTTTATAACAGGTGCAGCTTCTGGAATCGGACACGCGCAAGCAGTCGCGTTTTTGGATAATGGCGCCAATGTATTTGCTTTTGATCTGGCAGAAGATGGGCTTCAGAAACTTGCTGACCAATACAAGCAAAGTTTTAGTTATGCGGTCGGCAGTGTTGCGGATAAAAATGCGGTGGAACAAGCCGTAGCACAAGCCTTGGCACAATATAAACAGATTGATATTTTGTTAAATACGGCAGGCATCCTTGATGGCTATGCGAAAACGCTGGAAACAGGTGAAGCATTATGGGACAACATCATGGATACCAATGTCAAGGGGATGTATTTGCTGACCAATGCCGTACTTCCTCATATGCTTGACCACAAGGCAGGCGTTGTCGTGAATATGGCGTCGATTGCCGGGCTTGTCGCAGGAGGCGGCGGTGCGGCGTATACCGCATCCAAGCATGCAATCATCGGCTACACGAAGCAGCTTGATTTGGATTATTGCCGCGATGGTATTCGTGCCAATGCAATTGCACCGGGAGCTATTCAAACTCCGATGAACAAGGCTGACTTTGCCGGTGATGGTGAAATGGCAAAATGGGTAGCAGAAGAGACCCCCGCCGGACGCTGGGCAAAGCCGGAAGAAGTCGCCAAACTTACGCTATTTCTGGCAAGTCAGGCAGCCGATTATATTCACGGTGCAGTGATACCTATAGATGGCGGATGGATTGTCAAATGACATATTCCTTCGCCTATTAATCTGGTATACTTGACTGGCAGGCGAAAAGCTTGCACTGTGGCACTTAGTCTTCTTTGGCCACAGTTATCACTAAAATAGCAGATTGCTATTTTACAAAGGAGAAATGTCAATTGCATAAATCTGTTTCCCACGCACCTTTTAGCACTTCCGTCATGGAAATGACAAAGATTTCCCTTGTCGCTGCCTTGTATGTGGTGGTCACCGCCTGGCTGGCTGTCTTCAGTTTTGGCGCCATACAACTGCGGCTATCCGAGATGTTCAACTACCTGGCACTGTACAACAAACGCTACGTGTTTGCAATCACAGCAGGTGTTGTCATCGCCAATTTCATGTCCCCAACCTGGATGCTGGACGTACCTATTGGCGGGACTGCAACCTTCCTCGTGTTAATTTTCTGCCGTCTGGTAACAAAACGAATAAAAAATGAACCAATGAAAATAGCAGTTACGGCTATTATTTTTGCTGTCTCCATGTTCACTGTAGCAGGACAGCTGGCCATCGTTTTGGACCTTCCATTTTTCTATACTTGGCTTACGGTTGGGTTGGGTGAACTGTTGTCGATGACCGTGGGCGGCATTCTCATATATTTTGTCGGTAAAAAGATTGATCTTTCGCGTTGAGATATGGTGAAAAAGAGGACTGTATATTGTGAGGGCATTAGAATTACAAAAAATGGTTGCACTAACATTTCTTTCGTACACGTAAAGAGGATCAGTCCTCTTTTTGCTGTTTTGATGAATGCAGTTCTCATTTATCTAAATCATCCTTTAAAATATCTAATCCAAGCAATGCATGATGTCCTTCAGGCAACATGCCTACATCTACTTGGACGTCCTTTATAGTGAATGAGCCCAACTGCAACTTGGATATATTTTTTGTATAAAACCAAACGGTCCCGCCGATTCCATATGCTTCATAAATTGTGTCGCCGTTTTCGTATTTCACCCCAATTTCTTCCAAAATATCCGGTGAAATAACAGTATGGGAGGACCCGGTATCCACAATGACATCGTCTACTTTTAGTGATCTCCCACGGAACTTGACAGTTAAACTGGTCGTAATAAGTTGCCCATATAAAACAGATTCATCTAAAATCGGAAAGGATACCCCTACTTCAATCGTGTGAAGGGCGTAGCCCAACAGATAAGTGGGGGAGGAATTGCCGTCAGATACGGTATGGTAGCTTAAAATCGTAAAATTTTGTGCCATATCAAGTATCTGAAACCTCCACCTTGCCTCCTCTTTTTAACTTTTGTAAAATTAAATATAAGAGAAAACCGTTGCGTAAAAGGCACTCTTATTTGTTCTTTGACAACTTAAAGATATGAGGTTGGTTACAGGAAAACGTTGTAACCGTAAAATCTTAAACGTATAGATAACCGTTTTGACGGTACTACTTGGGCATGTCCCTTGTAGTAGGGGCGAAGTCAACCGTCCTTATATTCCACCACGCTAAGGTAGGAGAGCATTGCTCGTTTGCACTACTGGGTAGGAACAAGCGTAGTTGCTTTCTATGAGGGTAGAGGCACTGTCGAACTTGACAGACGCAAGCCCCCACTTCAATAACCCGTAAGTGTGTTAAGTGGTGGGTAGTTGACAAACGGGCGTACTCATTATTTTCCTCCTCCCCTCACCTCCTATTATATTTGTTATTAAAGGAAAATCGATTTCATTAGTTAATGATTTTGAATTTTTGTTAAGCTACATTATGTGTTGACAATAAATCAGATTCTGTTATATGAGATAAGCTATTTGACCGCAGTTAAGCGCATCCCGCAAAGATTGGTTGGTTATGCATCTGTGCTTTTAGCTATTAACCGAAAGTGAAATAAAAAAGGAAAATCCCCAGCACACAGGACCTTCTCTACCTAAACTACGATACAGCACTCAGCCGTCTATTTGCAGTATCCTACATTTAGCATACCCCACGCTAATTCGTCAAAATAAAGCAAAATGAGGTTGAATACGAACAGGTTTCCATTAGAGGATTTTGCAAACGTATGTTTAAATGGAATATAGAACAGAAAAACTAGGTGAAAAAATGGAAACCAATCGCAAAATCAAAGAAGATAATTATAAGATTTTTGCTTTACTTAGCAACTACCTGAATAAAGCACCCGATTACGTTGAAAAAGCGGAAATCAAGCGATTAGCCGCTTACAATGTATCAGACACGTATGCTTTTGGCTTCATACTTGCTGCTGCCTTTGGAATGGACGTTGTCGATAATGCAGAGGATAAGGCATTTTTCCAGAATTATTTCATACCGATGATTCATAAGCTGGACCCAAGTGAATACAAGAACAATCCGTATTACAAAAATATCCGGCTGCCAGCAATCAAAATCGGCAATAGCGAATTAACATACGAAGCCTATAAGCCATATGAGGGTTTCGTTTGCAATGACATCATGCAGACAAATGAGGGAAGGCAGATCCCGCAAATCGGCTTTTTTGACACGGAATTTCGTTTCCCGGCCATTTTGGAAAATGATCGCATCTGGATGACCATCACGCCGAATGAAATCGAAACGATGAAAGAGGCAGTGGACAAAGCTTTTGGCGACGTGCTTACGTATGGACTCGGTCTTGGTTATTATGCATATATGGCGTCGGAAAAAGAAAATGTGAACAGTGTTACAGTCGTTGAATGTAACCCCGACGTAATTAATCTGTTCCAGAAACATATCCTGCCGCAATTTCAACATAGTGAAAAAATCAAAATTATCCAGGCAGACGCATTTCAATTTGCGGACAAACAGATGGCTGCGGGTAATTATGATGTCGTGTTTACGGATTTGTGGCATGATGTATCGGACGGAATGGGTATGTATTTAAAAATGAAAACCTATGAAAACAAAAGTCCGGGTTCGGAATTTCTGTATTGGATTGAGAAGTCGATTCGGTGTTATTTGTAAAGGAAAAAAGCTGCTTGATGCCCTTCCAACAGCGATTTGATATCACATCACTTTATTATAAAATCGGTAGAGGAAGATTAGAACAGAGAGCGAAAAATGAAACGATAGACATTGCTATGAGAAAACAAGGCCATACCCAAGCAAGATATGATCATATTTTTTTCAAAATAAAGGTGTTTTTCATTCTTACTGACATGAAAGCTAAGGAGCAGACACCGGGCAAATAGTGTCTGCTTCTTCTTTTTAATTTGATCAGGGATAGATGATAGATTTTCCTACTTATCGTCAATAACGTGTTTATGTTTACCTTTTGCCAATAGGTCAAAGATAATTTTGGCATTGTCCGTATTGTCGATTTGTCCTGTGAAGCGATTGGATTGTGGTCCATAGGCAAATACCGGCACATCTTCGCCCGTATGACCACCGGTTGTCCAGCCGGTGTTTGTGCGATCATCAAAAATCTTTTCAATGGCATTATCAATTTCCGTTTCGTCGCTTCCGGCATCCTTGACCGATTGAATTTCCTTATCGGTTAATTCGAAATCAATGTATTGGTTTAATGTTTGCGCAACATCCGCGCCATTTGCAATTTGGCTTGCCATAAAATCAGGAGTCCGCTGAGCCGCTTTGATTGGTTCGGTAAACCAGTTGTATTGGTCGTTGGCACCAATTGTGAATCCGCCGGTTGAGTGATCTGCTGTTGCAACAACCAAGGTATGCTTGTCCTTTTTTGCGAAATCAATCGCGGCCTTGAATGCATTTTCAAAGTCTTCCATCTCACTCATGGCAGCGACAATGTCATTGTCATGTGCGGCCCAGTCGATTTGGCTGCCTTCTACCATCAAGAAAAAGCCATCCTTGTTTTTGTTTAAACGTTTGATTGCTGCATTTGTCATGTCTTCCAGTGAAGGTATGTCATCGGTGCGGTCAATCATTTTCGGCATGCCGCCATCCGCAAATAAGCCAAGGACTTGTTTATTTTTATCTTTCAATAATTCCTTTTTATTGGTAACGTAGCTATAGCCGTCGTTTTGGAACTGGTCGACGATATTACGATCGTCGCGAATCATCTGATCTTTCCCACCGCCAAGCATGACATCGACTTTATGTTTGCCTTTGATCAATTCATCATAGTAATCATCAGCAATGGCGTCCATGTTTCGACGGTCCTCATTGTGGGCCCCATATGATGCGGGAGTAGCATGGGTTATTTCAGATGTTGCTACAAGTCCGGTAGCTTTTCCTTTTTCCTTGGCAGCTTCAAGCACGGTTTTGGCGTCGGAGCCATCATTATCAACTGCGACGGCATTATTGTACGTCTTGACACCAGTAGACATGGCTGTAGCTGCTGCTGCTGAATCCGTAATGTTTTCTTGTGGGTCTTGGGAGTAAGTCATTTGCCGTCCAACAAGGTAATCATCAAATGCTGTCCGGTCTCGAAATTGTGTGTCTGAATTGTTCTTAAGGTAGCGGTAAGCTGATGTGAAGGATGGTCCCATCCCGTCACCAACCATGAAGATAACATTTTTTACTTTTGCTTGGTTTGGATTGTCTTTTGGTGGTTTTGCTTCAGCCTCCGGGAATGAACCTGCTAAACTACTAACGGCAGCAAATAAGAGAATAGCCAGAAGCATGAATTTCGTCTTGAAATTCTTTTTTATCATGGAATTCCTCCTTTATGGATTTGATTCCATTTTATACTAGAATTGTTAATATTTTGTTAATGTTATATTAAATAATTGTAAAGATTACCCTCCTACATTACTTGATAGGCAAGGATTTTGACGAATTTTGCAGAATGGTGTCGAATGGACGATGTGAAAAAGAAAATGATAGATTTGAGACGTCTGTTTTCACATAGTTTGCTAGGATTCCACTGGCAATTTTTTGGCTCCTCGCTATTTAATGTTGAAAAATCAGTTTGCTAGTACACATGGTAACCTATCATTCCTTGTTTGCCCCCTGT
>NZ_JAROCA010000062.1 GCF_030732005.1 Tigheibacillus jepli
TATTTTGTGGTGAAACATTGTATATAGGGTTTGATGATTGACCCTTTTCTATTTACACAATTATACGGACTCAATCCCAAAATAATGAAAGGGGACATAAACCATGGAAAAAGCAATCATTCAATTAGAAACACTATCTTGTCCATCTTGTATGCAAAAGATTGAGAAAGCTACAAAAGGATTAAACGGGGTGAGCCAAGATAGCGTAAAAGTATTGTTCAATGCAAGTAAAGTAAAAGCCAATTTTGATTCAGAGACAATCGCGATTGAAGACATCGAAAAGGCTATTGAAGACTTGGGATATCCTGTCATTCAATCAAAAGTAAAACCTGCTTAATGTAAGTTACTCAAACTTTCACAGGTTAAAATAGGCTGGCAAACCTTGATATAGTTGATCACTGCCTTAGCTCACTACTATCGTTGACTTTTGACTCACTTTTGAACGTATTTCTTAAGGGCCTCATCACCAGGTTGTTGCTATTGCAATAAAATGCAATACGGCAGCTAGGTGTAATAGCCCCCACAAGCATTGCTGATGCCACCGTCCGGGGTCGCTCCGGGCGGATGCTTTCCGCGGGCACGGCCTCAGCCGCCCACGGAAAGCGCAGTGTTTTTCCAGAGTGGCTATTTGAATCAGCACATGACGTTTTCGGCAATTCGCATTTAATTCCTACTTTGTGTTTCATTTATGAAAATGCAATGTTTTTCGGAGTACACCATTCGAATTCTAGGACTATAGTCACCATCCAACGCGCATATACAGCCACTGAGAAATCATAATTTCTCGGTGGTTTTTTTACATTTACATAAAAATGCCGGAAACCCAAACATGAGCTTCCGGCGTTTTTATCCATTACTTGTAAATCATTACCTTTCCAACCGTCCCGTCGTCACTTTGACCAACAACACGAAATTTCAATCCATATTTAGGAATATTGCGTCCAGCATCGGTGATTTGTGTGTTGCCATAGTTTTGGCTATCGTCAAACAGCGGTGTTCTTTTTGTGAAATTATCCTTCATCGTTAAGCCATCATAAGTGGATGAATAATCCAAGAACATTTTCTCCGATTTATTCAAGCTAAATGCTGCATCATGCATCTGATAAAGTGTTGACCCTAAAGTATGATCGCTCCATGTGTTAGCATGCTGATCTGCATCTACTATTCCCAAAAATCCCTCGCCAGGATGCTGGCCTGTCCAGTTGTTGTCATATGAATCATCGACATACCAAACAACTAGTCCCGGATCAAAACTCATCAGACTCGCACCACGGCGAATATGGGCTAGCCCTTCATCCACGCCGTTATGCGTTCTCCACTCCAACAAATAATAATGTTTGGTGTAGGATTTACCCTCACTTTTCGTAAAACCGTCCAATGTAAAGGCGGCATCACCTTCTGCTCCATCCGAAAATACTTCAGATCCATTTGCCGTTACTTTTACATTATCAACAAAGAACCCATCCATATTCGTTGCCCAATCTGTCATGGAACGGAACTGCAATTGAATGTTTTGTCCCGCATAATCACTTAAATCAATGTTTTCATGAATCCAGCCATCACTGGAACCCGTGTATCCCGGCAGATTATCTTTAATTGCCGGATAGCCATTCTCATCAAACGTTGAAGATGTGTTTGGAGTCGATAAGGACGTCCATGTTTTACCTTGATCAGTTGAAACTTGCACCATCGCATAATCCCAATCTTCTTCGATGTTATACCATGTATCGAATTCCAGGTTTACTTTATCAGCATCTGTCAAATCAAGCTCCGTTACCATCTTATGGTCGGATTCATCACCTTTGCCACCATAATACGCGAATGAACCATCCTTTGGGGATGTAATGACGCGTTCTTTATTAGGCAAATCAATACGAAGGGCATCATTATTCGTACCCTTTGTTGCTGCTTCATCCAAGAGAAACGTTGTGCCAGAAGCTGTGACATCATCTGATTGGATCGTCTCTCCCGCTAGCCAATTTCCGCCATGGGCAGCCTGTAAATACTGTCTTGCAAACGGACTGAATCCAGGCGGTTCAGTACCTGGAATCTTACCGGCCCAGCTGCCGCTTGACATGACAGACCAATAGCTGATTGGTTCGCCGCTGCCAGAATACAGTGTATCGTATTCATCCGGCAAGCCAAGGTCATGGCCAAATTCGTGACTGAACACACCTGCAGCGCCATCTTCCGGCTCAATGGTGTAATCATAGGCTGCCAATTGACCACCAAAACGGTCGCTGTCAGATGAGCCGCCTGGAACGGCAACCAGACCGCCTAAATTCCAGCGGTGAGACCATATGGCGTCTCCACCAAGATTACCGCCGCCTGCGTCTTCACCGACACCAGCATGAATGACCATTAAATGGTCAATAATGCCATCTGGTTCATGATACACGCCATCGCCATCATAATCATCCCGATCCCATTGATCATATTCGGATAAATCGACGTTCGGATCTGCTCCCGCCTTTGCCAATGCTTCATATACAAGCTCACGAGGACGTATATCGCTTCCGTTTTCATCTGGATAGTTTCCGCCGTAATAAGCTGCAGGATGATCAGCTGTATACCAGCCCGCTACATCACCTTCTACTGTATAGCTTTCACCTGATTGCTGATCATAATATTGCTTCATCGAAATCAAATTTTCACCATCCGGACCTTCATATCCATCTTCGCCAAAAATCATATCTTGAAAATGTGCATGACTGTAATCGTCATAATAAAAGCCTGTCTCTTCTTTTGTAATCGTATTGTGCGGATAATCCGGAAAATCAATCATAAGAACAAGCACTTTGTCTTTACTAACCGGACCATCATAGGATTCTTTTTTAATAGCGTCTACTTTATTTTTCTTTGCTTGTCCAAGTTTATTTCCATTGCCTTTTTTTAGACCGTTCATGTGCACATCCTTGCTTTTTTGCGGCGCGGCAAGTCCACTCGGCAGCTTATCCTTCGTTTGTTTCCCATTACTCTTTCTCTTTACATATGCTTTTACCGCACTTTCCGCTTCTGAAATGCTTGCATCTTTTGCAAGTTTGCCTTCTCGCTTCAACATTTCTATTAATTTTTCCTCGTTCGCTATCCCAGCATCAAATGGACCGAAGACGTTTGATGCTGCAGAGACCTCATGCGGTGCAACAGGGGATGTCCCTGCAAATGTTCCTGTGACGAGGCCACAGGCAATAATTGCCTTAGAAAAAAATTTAAAAGACCGATGTTTCTTTTTCAAATAACTCACTCCCCCAAAATTTGGTTAATAAACCATATTATAATAGATTATAGAAAATTTTTCCACAAATAAAAAGATTTAGTTACTATCAATAAAAAATCTAGCTGGTTACCAATAATATAAAAATATTATGTTTGCAAGCATATCCAAGGCGTTTAACAAATATATAATATATAGAAACCAAAAGGGGGATATGTATGGGAAGGTTAGATGGTAAGGTTGCAGTCGTCACTGGGGGTTCTCGTGGACAAGGGGCCTCCCATGTCAGAGAATTGGTAGAAGAAGGGGCTAAGGTTGTATTTTCTGATGTTCTTGTAGATGAAGGGGAAGCTTTGGCAAAAGAACTTGGTCAAAATGTTAAATTCATCAAACATGATGTGACAAGGATAGCGGAATGGCAGCATGTCATCGATGAAACGGAGTCAACGTTTGGTCCTGTGAATATACTTGTAAACAATGCGGGGATTGTTATAACGAAAAACATTGAAGACCTTTCCGAAGAGGAGTACCGTAAAGTAATTGATGTCAACCAGCTTTCGGTATTTTTAGGAATGAAAACAGCTCTACCTTCCATGAAAAAGACAGGCAATGGTTCAATCATTAATATCTCTTCCATTGACGGCCTGCGTGGAGCAGCAGGCAATTCAGCCTATGATTCATCCAAGTTTGCTGTTAGAGGAATAACAAAGACTGCCGCGTTGGAATTTGCCCAGTATGGTATTAGAGTTAATTCCATTCATCCGGGGATTATCGAAACACCTATGATTAAAGTAGAAGGCTCAAGTGATCTTGTTGAGAAATTAAAAGAAGGGATTCCACTAAAAAGAACTGCCAAACCGCATGAAGTTTCTAAACTTGTTGTATTCCTGGCATCAGATGATGCTAGCTACTCTACAGGATCAGAATTTGTAATTGATGGCGGCATCACTGCCTCAAATTAAATTCTATTGCATGAAAAGAAGCCATTCTATTAAAGAATGGCTTCTTTTTGCATGTAAGCATATTGTAAAAGGAAATACTGGCAAATAGGTTTTAACGGTAGATATAATAGGAAAAGGTAAAGCTATCAAAATATTGTAAAGCTCCTTCAATTTGGAGCAGTTTAACGTAAATCATATTAAAATTAGTTTGCTGGTTAAGATAAAGAAATACAGCAAGCCATTTATCAAATCTTCCGTCACTATTTATCTTGAAGGACCATCCGATGAGGAATACGACAAGGAGGAATTAAAATGAAAGCAATCACTGTTAAACAACCGGGCGGTGCTGATCAGTTGCAGATTGTCGCGCATGCTAAACCAATCCCAAAGGACAGAGAATTATTAATTAAGGTCAGATCAGCAGCTGTAAATCGCACAGATATTGTTAATAGAGAAAGTAAATCTCGGTATCTGCAAAATCCTATACTAGGCGTTGAAGTCGCAGGGATAGTTGAACAAGCAGGCGCAAATGCGAAAACGCCCATTGGTACACGTGTGATGGGCCTTGTCAATGGCGGTGGGTATGCGGAATACGCTGTTATGCCAGATGATAGAGCCATGGTGATACCGGAAAATCTTTCATTTGAGGAAGCTGCTGCTATTCCGGAAGTATTTTTGACTGCTTACCAAACGTTGTTTTGGATTGGGCAATTACATGCAGATGAAACCGTGCTAATTCATGCCGGCGGAAGCGGGGTTGGAACAGCGACAATTCAACTTGCTAAACAAATCGGCCAAGCGAATGTCATCACAACAGCCGGTTCCACACAGAAATTAGAATTTTGCCGTTCATTAGGTGCAGATGTGTGTGTGAACTATAAAGAACAGCATTTTGACGAAGAGGTATTGCATGCGACCAATCATCAAGGAGTAGATTTGATTCTTGATTTTATCGGTGCATCCTATTGGGAGAAAAACCTTGCCAGTATGAAAGTAGATGGACGGTGGGTGTTAATCGGGGTTTTAGGCGGCGCAAAAATTGAAGCAGTCAACTTAATGGAATTGATGTCTAAACGGATCCAACTGACTGGAACACTGCTCACACCAAGAAGCGACGCATACAAGGCAGCACTGACATCTGAATTTTCCTCTAAAACACTGGAATACTTTCGCAATAACAGGCTTCGTCCAATTGTTGATCATGTATTTCCATTTGATGAGATAAGACAAGCACACGAACACATGGAACACAACAAAAACATCGGAAAAATCATATTAAAAGTAGATTAAAAAAGAAACTGAAAACAATCCATTTTGGTCTTTTTTCGAAATGGATTTTTTCACGTAGTAGACATAGCCTCATGTTACCTTAGTATCAATGCGCAACACTGCTAAATACTATGATTAGAAAAGCAGATACGATTATTCTATAATGAAGATGGTTTCAACTATGAAAGAAAGGATGTCCAGCATGCAGGTCGTTAATAATATCGCAGAACTAATCGGCAACACACCATTGGTGAAATTAAATAAACTTCCTGATCCCAATGGGGCGGAAGTATATGTCAAATTGGAATACTTTAATCCAAGCGGAAGTGTCAAAGACCGGGCCGCTTATAGTATGATAATCGAAGCAGAAAAATCCGGTCAGTTGAAGACTGGCTCCACGATTATTGAACCCACTTCAGGTAACACCGGGATTGGGCTCGCGATGAATGCAGCAGCCAGAGGCTATGAGACAATCATTGTCATGCCAGATAATTCTACCGCAGAACGAATACAATTATTGAAAGCATATGGAGCAAAAGTTGTTTTGACGCCAAGTGCAGAAAAAATGCCGGGTGCAATCCAGAAAGCAAGGGAGCTGGCAAAAGAAATTCCAAACAGCTTTATTCCGATGCAATTTGAAAACGAAGCAAATCCGGCGATTCATCGCAAAACAACTGCCAAAGAAATCATTACTGCCATGCAGGAAAACGACAAAAAACTGGCAGCTTTCGTAGGAACTGCTGGTACAGGAGGAACAATTACAGGCACCGGCGAAGCATTAAAAGCATTTGATTCTAATGTTACTGTTCATGTTGCCGAACCGGCAGGATCCCCTGTGTTGTCCGGCGGAGAACCGGGAAAACATAAGCTTGTTGGAACTAGTCCTGGCTTCATCCCGCCTATCCTAAATACAAATGTATACGATGAAATTTTTCAAATTAAAGATGAGGAAGCATATGAAACCGTGCATCGTCTGGCAGCTGAAGAAGGCATCCTGGTCGGTCCTTCAAGCGGTGCATCCGTGTTTGCAGCATTGCAAGTGGCCAAACGGCTGACACCAAACGAAACGGTTGTCTGCATAGCACCAGATACAGGAGAGCGTTATTTGTCGAGTGATTTATTTGATTTTGAGGGGTAGTTTATGGATGAAAAAGGGAGCAGGTTGTTCTCTCCCTTTTTCATATCCATTTTATCCATACATCAGCTAACTTACTCCCATTGGCACCAAAGCCTGGTGCATTTCCTCATTCTATTCCCATGTCCCTGAATGACGTACATTGTTGCCTATTGTCAACATTGTAAATAGTACTGTATAACCATGTTCTTTTTTATATTTTCAAACGAACAGGGTAATTGGATCCCCTTGTTCGCGAGGATGAGTATATCAGTGTGTGGTGGCACTTCGAGCTGTCGACCTATTATCAACAACAATATTCATACAGAAAGCCCCTCGCAAATATAACGAGAGGCTCATTTTTCTTCACCTACTTGTAACCGATACCTTCTTCAAAGCCGTTCCCAATCGCTCCAAGGCTTCTTCCAGCGCATCCGTCGGCAGGGCCAGGTTGATCCGTTCGAACCCGCTGCCTTCTGCACCAAAGACATATCCTTCATCTGTAAAGAATTCGGCTTCCATATGCATGAAGTTTTCTAATTCCTCATCTGTCATGCCCAGTGCACGGAAATCAACCCACTGGAGATATGTTCCTTGAATCAGTGGTGCTTTTATTTCTGGGAAGTTTTTCTCGAAATAATCATGAACCAGATGCTGGTTGGTATTAATCAGCTGCAGCAGCTCGTCCAGCCAAGCTTCTGCTTTGGTATAGGCCAGTTCACAGGCTTTGTATCCTAAAATGCCAATCATATTGGCACGCACAGCCTCTAGTTCTTGATTGAATTTGTCCCGCAGTTCCTTATTTGAAATAATAATATTGGAAGTCAACAAACCAGCCAAATTAAACGTTTTGGAAGGTGCGGTACATGTAATTAGCTTGTCGTTTAATTGCTCATTAACTGTTGCCAACACCGTATGTTCATATCCTGGCATTACAAGGTCATACCAAATTTCATCAGAAATGACATACAAATCATGCTTCACTGCAATCAAAGCCAGCTTTTCCAGCTCTTCCTTGGTCCAAACCCGGCCGATAGGGTTATGTGGGCTACAAAAAATAAGAACTTTGTTGTTGGGATCTGCGGCAGCCTTTTCAAACCCTTCGAAGTCAATCGTATAATCTCCGTCTTGTTGTATCAGCGGTACATTCACCTCGGTGCGCCGGTTATCCTTAATTGCTGCAGCAAATGGGTAATAGACAGGGCGGAAAATGATGACGCCGTCGTCTTGTTTTGTAAATGCTCGAATCGCAGCATAAAACGCAGAGACAATACCCTGTGTATTGACAATCCAATCCTTTTGAATATCCCAGTTATGACGTTTCTTCTGCCAGTTCACTACCACTTCTTCAAAAGCAGGGTAGGACCCTGTGTAGCCAAGCACTGCGTGATCCAGAAAATCTTTTAATCCATCAATGATTTCCGGTGGATTTTTCAATTCCATATCCGCTACAGATAATGGGATAACACCCTCTGAGACATTTGGGTTCCATTGATACATCTGCTCCCATTTTGCAGCACCAGTATTTTTCCTATCCACTCTAGTGGTAAAATCATATTTCATTTAACCGTCCCCCTTCAAATCATTTACAGACCTCTATATCGTATTTTACAGCTTTTACACCTGTTTCATCCATTTTACTGCTTTGTGGGAAGGCAAATTGCGTATTAAAGCCTAATGCAGGACGGTGCCACCCGATATTTTCACGGATTCACCGACAATATTTTCAGCTGCATCCGTCAACAAAAAGGCAATGGTATTAGCTATCTCCTCCGGTTGCGACATCCGGCCGGAAGGAATCTGGTCGTGAAGCACTTCTGAAACAGACCGTCCCGTGCGGTCGGCTTTTTGGCTGACAGAGTCTCGTCCCATTGCCGTATCTACCCATCCAGGACAGACGGCGTTAACGCGAATGCCATGTTGTATAGCTTCAACTGCCATAGAATGGGTAAAGCCGATCAATGCAAATTTTGAAGCAGCATAAGCAGTGCCGCCATAAGTCCCCCGCAAGCCGGAAAGCGATGATACATTGACAATTGCGCCATGTTTTTTCTCCATCATTTTCCTGTAAACAAGCTGTGTCAGCAACACGGTGGATGTATAATTTACATCCATGACCTCTCCCATGTCTTCTTTCGTCAGTTTGTCGACCGTGTCACCACCAGATATTCCTGCACAATTGACAAGCAAAGTGATAGAACCATACGCTTTTTCTGCAGCTTCTATGAGTGAGTTACGATCGGCTTCATTTCCGATATCGGCTCGTTGCACACACAGTTTCGCCTCTGGATACTTGCTGCGTATTTCCGATGCCAGCTGCTCCAATTTTTCTGTGTTTCTGCCGGTAATTGTAACAGCTGCACCCATCGTGCTGATCAGCTTAGCCGTTGCGGCGCCAATTCCTCCTGTTGCACCTGTGACAAGTGCATGTTCGCCTTTTAATGCCTCACTTGCGAATATTCGCATTTTCTCACACTCCTATGAAATTCACTTTTTTATGTCTCTTCCTTTTTTCACCGTTTGGCTAAACCTGCAAAAAAAAAAAGCACCATTTACGCTGACGCAAATGATGCCGCTTGTAGATATGTTAACCAAGTAGATGGAGCGCCTTCGCGGTTGATTGGTGAATCTCACGGATCAGATCCGGATGGTCCCTTAGTGACTTGCCATAAGATGGAATCATTTCTTGTAGTTTGGGCTCCCATTCCTTTATTTGCTCGGGGAAGCATTTTTCCAGGATTTCCAGCATAATTGAAACCGCTGTTGACGCTCCTGGGGAAGCACCGAGCAATGCTGCAATTGTTCCTTCAGCACCAGTAATGACTTCTGTACCAAATTGCAGCGTTCCCTTGCCATCTTTATCGGTATCCTTGATGACCTGTACGCGCTGACCAGCAACGACAATATCCCAATCTTCACTATTTGCATTTGGAACAAATTCCTTCAATTCTTCCATTCGCTGTTCTTTGGAGAGCAGCAGCTGCTCAACCAAGTATTTGGTCAGTGAGATGTTTTTTGCACCAGCTGCTAGCATGGTTAAGACATTGTTCGGTTTGACCGATTCAATTAGGTCCATATTGGAACCGGTTTTTAGGAATTTTGGCGAGAAACCGGCAAATGGTCCGAATAACAGGGTTTGTTGATTGTTGATATAGCGTGTATCCAAGTGTGGTGTTGACATAGGCGGCGCGCCAATAGCAGCCTTGCCGTACACTTTTGCATGATGCTGCTTAATTACTTCTGGGTTATTGCAAACAAGGAATAAACCGCTTACTGGAAATCCCCCAACATGCTTGCTTTCCGGGATGCCAGTCTTTTGCAGCAATGGCAACGCACCGCCGCCGGCACCAATGAACACAAATTTCGCCGTATGAAATTCCAGTCGGTCTTCAGCATAATTATGCACTTTCACTTCCCATACCCCATCTTCGGTACGTTTGACATCTTCTACGACACTATTGTAATGAATAGCTAGATCTTGGTTTTCCAGGTTGCCGAGCAATTTACGCGTCAGTGCGCCAAAGTTGACGTCGGTACCAGATTCAATTTTGGTTGCTGCCATGGGATGATCGACATGACGGTCTTCCATAATCAAAGGAATCCATTCTTTGAGTATTTCCGGATCATCCGTAAATTCCATCCCTTCAAAGAGTGGGTTTTGTGTTAGCGTTTCAAAACGTTTCTTCAAAAAAGCTACATTTTTTTCACCATGCACTAAGCTCATATGTGGCAGTGGCATAATAAATTCATTCGGATTCTCAATCAATTGCTGGTTAACCAAATAAGACCAGAATTGTCTGGAAAGCTGGAACTGCTCATTGATTTTCAGTGCTTTTGTAATATCAATAGAGCCATCCGGCTTTTCTTTTGTATAATTCAGCTCGCACAATGCAGAGTGTCCCGTCCCGGCATTATTCCACTCATTGGAGCTTTCCTCACCCGGCTTGTCGAGCTTTTCAAATAAGGTAATTTTCCAGTCCGGTACTAATTCTTTTAAAAGCGTTCCCAGTGTCGCACTCATGATACCGGCACCAATTAGGATTACGTCTGTACTTGTATGTCTGTTGTTGCCCATTTTCCCCATCCTTACTCCCTAAGATTTTCCAGAAAGGATGTATACGCTTGCTATTTTTTGAAAACACAGCAAGCCAGGGCGCGACCCGGTCAACACCCTTTCCGAACGGTTTACCTCATGTATATAAACTTAACTTTGTAGATTTATAATACTATTATAGCAAAAGCTGACCGTTTTCACCATATCCCCGTGATTATCTTACTCACGATCAAACAAGTCTTGTGCACCTTGACAATCTGCACGCTTTAAGCCTTGTATTTGATACTATTATCTCTTATCGTCACGGAAGCCATTTTAACCAGCTTTGATAAGTCCAAAGAGGAAATTGCATGGTTATCTCTTGAAATGCCCTTATCTTATGGTAGTTTTCCCTTTCAAGATTCAAAAAGCGGGTGCTCAAACTTTTCAATGAGAAAATCGATAAAATACCGGCTAGCGATTGGTAATGTTTTTTTATTTTTATACGCAATGCCAATCGTTCGCACAATAGGTGGGGATATCTCTTTCGTCACAATGCGGTAACTGACCTTATTCATCACAAGTTCCGAGAGAATAGAAATCCCCAAGCCGTTTTCTACCATGGACATGATAGTATAATCGTCAATGACACGATATTGAATATTCGGGTGGAGGTTATGCGCTTGAAAACCTTTCAATGGTTCGTTTAAATCCCCTTCCTCTAGTAAAATAAAGGGTTCATTGGACAGTTCCTCCAGCATTACAGTCGGATGAGATGCAAGTGGATGATCCGCAGGGAGAACTGCCAGCATGTTATCTTGTCTTAGTGCCACTGTCTCTAGGTCTTCTGCTGCTTCAGGATTGACAAAGCCAAAATCTGCACTACCTTCTTTAATGTACTTCACAATGCTAGTGTACTCTCCTTGTTGTAAATGGAAATGGACAGACGGGTACAACTGCTTAAAATCTCGCATCAACCCAGGCAGCCAATGACAGGAAACACTGGAGAAGGTGCCGATTCGGATATTGCCGCTTTCCAGCCCTTGCATTTCCCGGCTTTTTTCCATGAGTTCTCGGTAGGAATTATTCACCTTTGTGATAAATGGCAGAAATTCTTTTCCATCCGGCGTCAGCATGATGCCTTTGCGGGAGCGGGAAATTAACGTCGTCGCTAACTCTTCTTCCAGCGCATGAATCATCTGACTGACCGCTGATTGTGTGTAACCAAAATCTGCTGCTGCTTTTGTAAAACTCCCCTTTTCTATCACCTTCAGAAAAACCTCATAACGATTCATTCGTAATCCCCTGCTTTCATTAGTTTTTCTAATATAATAATTATAATTATTAATTTTACTAATGCAAACACGTATGCTAGAATCATTTCAATATCTAGCAGACCAAGCAAGATTGATATAGCAGTATTTTGGGAAATTCCCTGCACATGGCAGCATCATAGGAGGAAAGAAATTGAAAACAAACTTAAAAGAATGGAAAAGTGGCGTGAACAATGGTATTCCGATTGCAATGGGATATTTTGCCGTTTCATTTACCTTTGGCATTCTTGCCAAGCAAGCAGGGCTAAACCCGTTTGAAGCTGTATTGATGTCTGTGACCAATTTAACTTCAGCTGGGCAATTTGCCGGTCTTACACTGCTGTCCGGTGCCGCAGCAATTGTTGAGATAGTCATGACACAGTTCATCATCAATTCCAGATATTTTCTGATGTCTTTTGCTTTATCGCAAAAGATTAATCCAAACACGTCCATTTTCCATCGCATGACGATGGCATATGGGATTACAGATGAGGTATTCGGCGTGTCGATCGCCCTTCCCAGGAAGCTAAGTCCTTATTACACTTATGGTGTGATGAGCGTTGCCATACCGGGGTGGGCACTTGGTACGCTGCTAGGCGTTATTTCCGGAAATATTCTCCCGCCAAGATTGATCAGCGCATTAAGCATTGCCCTGTATGGCATGCTACTGGCCGTCATTATCCCACCTGCAAAGGGAAATAAAATTCTCTCGGGATTGATTGTCGTTTCGATGGGAATGAGTTTGATATTTGCCGAACTGCCAATTCTTTCGTCCATCTCATCCGGCTTGAAAATTATCGTCTTAACCTTTGTTATTGCTGGTTTCGCAGCAATTGTTTTTCCAGTCAAGGAGCATGCTTATGAATAATACCATTTTTTATATTTTGGTAATGGCAGTTGTCACGTATCTCATTCGTGTATTGCCGCTTACGCTTGTCCGAAAAGAAATCAAAAACAGCTTCATCCGGTCGTTTTTGTACTATGTACCATATGTAACATTGGCAGTAATGATTTTTCCGGCTATATTAGATACAACGGCATCACCCTGGTCCGCCTTAGTTGGCTTTGTTGTCGCAATGTTATTTGCCTGGCGAGGAACCAGCTTGGTAAATGTTGCCCTGCTATCTTGTCTTTCAGTTTTTGTAGTGGAATTGTTGTTGTATTAACGAGAAATGTTAGCTTGAGACCGTTTTTATAGTAAGGGAAAAGGCAGACTTCCGCTGCAGCACTTATATAAAAAAACCAATCAATAATTGATTGGTCCACAAGCATATTTCATGAATCCACACTGCCATCAGAGTATATCAACCCAAATTTTAATGGCCGTGATAAAAATTAAAATCGCCAAAATCATTTGCAGTATCTTCGTGTTCAACTTTTTACCCGCTTTTGCGCCAAGAGGAGCAGCAATAAGACTAGCTATAACCACAATCAGCGCTGGCCAGTACGATACTTGGCCGGTTGATATTTTCCCAATTGCAGTGCCAATTGACGAAATGAAAGTGACGGCTAATGAGGTAGCAATCGTCATTCTCGTAGGTATTCTGAGCACAACAAGCATAATTGGAACTAATAAGAACGCACCGCCTGCTCCTACAATACCTGCAGCTAAACCTACAATAAAAGCAAGCAACGCAGCTAACCATTTATTAAATGTAACTTCATCCAATCGAACATCGTCTATCCCTTTTTTAGGAATAAACATCATAATAGCGGCAATAAGGGCCAGTATCCCATATATGACATTGACACTGTTCTCAGACATATTCGTAGAACCAAATCCACCTGCGAAACTGCCAATTAAAATACTGATCCCCATATAAGCAACCAATGTCATATTTAAATAGCCGCCTTTTCGATAAGCCATTACACCACCGATTGTGGCAAAGAATACCTGTAAAGCGGTAATCCCTGATACCTCATGCGCGGTAAAGTTTGCAACACCAAAGGCAGCAGGAATATATAACAGCAAAGGATAATTGATAATGGCTCCGCCAATACCTAACATCCCTGATAAAAATGATCCGATAAATCCGACCAAAAAAATGATGATGATAAAATCAAAATCCAATCCTGCTCCTCCTTTGTTCTACTTGTCTGGATAAAATGTAACAAAGGATAAAAGGAGAACCATAATACGGTTCTTCCTTAAGCCTTCTTGATCCAAAACTTGATGACTTCATTTTCTTCTTCTTGTTTTACAACCTCGTGACCGCTTGATTTTGCCCAAGCAGGGAGATCATTTAAGGCTCCTTTATCGGTTGTATGAATCTCCAATATTTGTCCTGATTCCAGCTCATCCATTGCTTTTTTTGTTTTTACAATCGGCATTGGACATGCCAGACCTTTTGCATCTAATACTTTTACTGCATCCATGTGCGAAACATCTCCTTTTATCATTTTTCGATAATGAGCCTGCATATAACAGGCTCATTATCGGTTTAATTGACTGCTATTGGGTTACTTAACTCACCGCACAGCGGTTTGGCCCAATTTCCATTTCACGTTGTTTTTCTTCTTCGGGATTCATTTTTCCCATATTGGTTTGGCGAATCTCTTGATATGCATTTGGTTGCGGTGGAAGATTCTCCGTTACCATTTTTCTAAATTCATCTTCATCTGCAATATTCAACCCGTGGTTTTGGGCGAATAGTGTTTTTAATTTTTTACCAACAGTACCATTATCATTTAGCTCATCAATTGTCATAAAATGTGCAGGAAGCACAATTAATTCATCCGACAATGCTTTATAACGGCTATAAAGTGTTTCTCTTAAATCAGAAACCCAATCTTCTGCTTTACCAGCCAAGTCTGGACGACCAATGGAATTGATGAATAAAATATCTCCTGAAAGCAAGAATTGTTCACCAACTACAAAGGAAGTCGATCCAATGGTATGGCCGGGTGAATAAAAGGCATGAATATTAATTGTCGTATGACCAATTGTCACATCATTTTCATCCTCTAACGGCTCGTAAGCAAACGTTACTTCTGTTGCATCTTTTGGTGGAAGCCAATAGGTTGCGCCGGTTTTCTCTGCAATTTGTCGTCCTCCGGAAATATGGTCTGCATGAAGGTGCGTATCTAATACATGTGTGATTTTCGCACCAATGCTGTCAGCAAAGTTGATAAAAACATCGGTCATACGCGTAGCATCAATCAGTGCTGCTTCCCCGTCAGAGACCACCATATAAGATAGACAGCCTTTTCCGATGCGGACAAATTGATACATCTGTCCGCCATCTTTCAAATCTCCAACCTTTACAGGTTCAAGATGCTCACTCCAAGCCTTCATACCTCCCTTTAAGTAAGAAATGTCCAATCCAGCTTCTGAGAGCATATCTGCAACCATGGCAGAAGATCCTTCTTTGGCACATACCACTAGGATATCTTGATTGGAAGGAAGCTTATCTAAAATGCCATCCACACCATCCAGCAATTCAAAGTATGGCACATTTAGGTGCGTAAAATTTTCCCCTTCAATTTTCCAGTCGTTATATTCACTTTGATTTCTAACATCCAAAATAAATAACTTCTCTTTATTGAAGATTTTTTTTGTTACATCCGCAGAAGTCATTACTTGAACAGTCATTTTATATTACCTCCCTAGGTATATTTATTTCTAAAAAAAGAAGTGCAATTAAAATGTCAGTGTCACATCTGCATCTTTTGCAAAATCTAAGAATGTTACAGCGCCGCCAACTTCAATGCCATCAAGCAAATCTGCTTTTTCCAGACCCAATGCATCCATCGTCATTTGGCAACCGATAAATTTAACGCCCATATCTTGTGCCATCTCAACCAATTCTGGGATTGCAGGTATATTTGCTTTTTGAAAACCTTCCGCATAGTGTTCTTTACCTTCTGGCATTGGAAGCTGCTGGTAAGCTTCTTTATGAATTAAATTTAGTCCTTCGAATGTGAAGAAAATCGCTACCTCTTGATCTGTTGCTGCTGCTGCAGTCGCGATATTGAAAACCTTGTATGCATCAAACAATCCACCATTACTTGCAATAATTGCTACTCTTTTACTCATGTTAAAATCCTCCTCATTTTTAATTGACAAATTTCATTTCATGACTAATTATTCATTGCCTGCATGATACCTTCAGGGTCATAGCCGACAACCCAATTTCCATTTACTTCTGATTGTGGAACATCCATTTGCCCAGTCGTCCTTACTATGTGATTCATCATCTCAAGGTTATTTTCTACATTTACTTCATCAAAAGAAATATTTTGGTCTGTTAAGAAGTTTTTTAGCATTGCACAGTAAGCACAGCTTGATGTTGTATAGACTGTTACAAAAGGCAAGGCATTTTCCTTCTTAGTCATTCATTTTTTTCGTTTCTCCAGACCACTTACTCATACCTGGAACAACATTAATAACATTTGTAAATCCTTTTTCTGTTAACTTTTGTGCTGCAAGATCACTGCGATTGCCAGTACGGCATATCACGTAAATCTCATCGTCTTTATTCAATTGATCCATGCTATCTTCCAAGTCACCCAATGGCATCGAAATGGCTTTTGGAATATGATTAAATGCATATTCTGCAGATTCTCTCACATCAAGTAACACGATATTTTCATCTACTTTCAGCTTTTCTTCCAGCTCCGCATTATTAACGACACGAGAATGTTTTTTCTCTTCGTGTTCTTCGCCTGAGGATTTTCTCAGGTAATGCTTTAGTACTTCACCATCTTCTATTGTTCCCAGATACTGGTGTCCCGTACTCTCAGCCCATGCTTTTATATCAGCTGTAGACCCTTTATCTGTCGCTTGCACCTCAATGACTTGCCCTGCATCGAGGTTGTTCATCGCCTTTTTTGTTTTCACAATCGGCATTGGGCAAGCTAATCCTTTCGCGTCTAAAACGACATTTGCCTTGATATCTTCCATTATAAACCTCCTGTTTCACATACCTTATGGGGTATAAATAAAATTAAAAACTCACTCCACTTCGCCTTCCCAAGCAAGCATTCCACCAGTCATATTGGTAACATCAAATCCTTCACTTTCCAAAAATTGGCTTGCACGGCCACTTCTGCCGCCAGACCGGCATACCATAATATATTCACTTGCCTTGTCTAAGTCATTCACACGAGATGGAAGGCTTCCTAAAGGAATGTTCACAGCTCCCGGAATTTTCCCTGCTGCCACTTCATTTTCTTCCCGGACATCAATGATGTTTAACTTTTTACCTTCATTGATGCTTGCTTCTACTTCTTTTGGTGTGATTTCTTTCATTTTTATATACCTCCTCTATCCATTGTTAAAACCAAGCATTCATACCACCTTTTACGTTGGACACCTGTTTAAAACCTTGTTTTTTTAGTATTTTACACGCCTTATTGCTTCTCATACCACTTTGGCAAATCACCACAACCTCTCGATCTTTTGAGAGCTGGCTTATTTGTTGCCCTAACTGATGCAGGGGAATATTTTTAAATTCTCCAATATGATTCCCCTTATACTCACCAGGTGTTCGAACATCTACAAACTGCTTATGCTTATCATTTAATTCATTTTTTAACTGTGCAGTTGTAATGTTTCTTACCCCTTTTGTCGGCAGCATACGGTTGATGAAAAAGAAAACAATAAGCGCAATAATAATCCATTCTATATATCCCAACGATATCCCTCCCATCATAGGCAAATAATTCCTCTGACGTAATAACCTATGCCCGTATAGGTATTACGTTAACGAAAAAAATGATGCTTTTTACAGCTAGAACTTTCACACTTACTCTTCTTTTTGCAAAATGCAATCCTCTGCATGACATCAATTAACCCATGCTCCAATTATTTTTTGCGCTTTTATATGTTGCATGCATTTCTATCATTTAGGGACGTTTTTCTAGTCTCCACAATCGACATTGGGCGCCAAGCCTTTTGCATCTAAAGTTTTATTTGCTTCCATCTCATTCCTCCTTTAGATTACCCATGTGGGTATTATGTTATTAAAAATAAAGGAAGGTGTCAACCCGTTTTTTTATCTAAGCTTTTTGCGATGTACCCATTTTCTTTTTCTGCTTAAAAATAAAAAGCGGGTGTCATCGTCCGCAAAGCCTAAT
>NZ_JAROCA010000063.1 GCF_030732005.1 Tigheibacillus jepli
AAACTCTCCAAAAAAGTTTTCCTTAGCTTCTTGCTTTATCGAAAAACGAGGTCCGTTTTTCGCATATGTTCAATGCCCAAAGCATCGAACTTGCTTGACATACTGGTCGTTTTGTTCAGTTTTCAAAGAACGAAATCAGTTTGTTACTTTTCCTCAGCAACTTTTTTATTATATCATCCGCAGTTTATCATGTCAACACTTTTTTAAATGTTTTTTCGATATTTGCTCAAAGCGTTTTGCTGCGAATGGTCGTTTGTTTCAACAACGTTTATTAATTTACCACGATTTCAGATGCAATGCAAGTGTTTTTTTGAAATATAACTGGAAATATATGTTTATTATCATCTGCGTAATGAAGGGTTGTCTATTTTTCGGCTCTCCATCGCATTTTTGCGCATCATTTCCCCAACAGATAAGATAAACAGTTGTAAACGACAAATGCAGACACCTGTAAAAAGGTATCTGCATTTGTATCACATCATTATATACAGCTCTCTTACATCACGAAAAGCATGCCATCCGAAACAAAACAACATGCGATTATTGTCTTGTACGCATTTGCGGGAACAAAAGGACATCACGGATGGATGGAGAGTCCGTCAGTAGCATAATAAGCCTGTCCACGCCAATTCCAAGTCCGCCGGTTGGTGGCATACCGTATTCCAAAGCTTCAAGGAAATCCTCATCCATCAAATGTGCTTCATCATTTCCGGCGTCGCGCTCTTTCACTTGCGCTTCAAACCGTTCCCGCTGATCGATTGGATCGTTCAATTCGCTAAAGGCATTGGCATGTTCTCGTCCAACGATGAACAGTTCAAAACGATCCGTAAATCTGCTATCTTCCTTGTTCTTTTTGGCAAGTGGCGAAATTTCCACTGGGTGGCCATAAACAAATGTTGGCTGTATCAATTTCTCTTCCACACGCTGTTCAAAAAATTCATTTACGACATGTCCAAATGCCATATTATCTTTGATTTCAATCCCATTGTCTTTCGCCAGCGCACGCGCTTCCTCGTCACTCATTTCCTTCCAGAAATCTACCCCGGTGTATTCCTTCACCGCGTCAACCATATGCAATCTTTTCCATCTTGGTGCCAGATCAATTGCTTGTCCGTCATATGTGATTTTATTGGATCCAAGCACCGTTTGTGCAATATGGGAAATCAAGTTCTCTGTCAGATCCATGATATCGTGAAAATCAGCATACGCTTCATAAAGCTCCATCATGGTGAATTCCGGATTGTGACGTGTTGAAACTCCTTCATTGCGGAATACGCGTCCAATTTCATATACCTTCTCCATACCGCCGACAATGAGGCGTTTCAGGTGCAATTCAATGGCAATACGCATATACAAAGGAATGTCCAGTGCATTATGGTGGGTGACAAACGGCCGTGCAGCAGCTCCTCCCGGGATGGCGTGCATCATTGGCGTTTCAACTTCCAAATAGCCAAGACCATTCAAATAGTTACGCATTTCTTGAATGATTTTACTGCGAAGCTCGAAGGTTTTCTTGCTGTCCATATTTGTGATTAAATCCAGATAGCGCTGGCGATAACGCTGCTCGATATCTTTTAGGCCATGGTATTTTTCAGGCAAAGCACGCAGCGACTTTGTCAACAACTGGAATTTATTTACCTTAATCGACAACTCTCCAACGTTTGTCTTCATAATTTCCCCGGTGACACCAATAATATCGCCTAAGTCAACCGATTTGAATATATCGTAGGCATCTTCACCAATCGCATCTTTTCGGACATAAACTTGGATTTGGCCGCTTGCATCCTGGATATGTGCAAAGCTGGTTTTTCCTTTTCCTCTTTTTGTCATGACACGACCGGCGAGTGTCACTTCTTCTAAATGTTTATCTGCAATTTCTTCTTTGGTCAGTTCTTCGTATTTATCTTTTATTTCCTTTGCCAAGTGGGTGCGTTCAAATTTTCCCCCAAATGGATCGATGCCTTTTTCGCGGTATTCGGTCAGTTTTTCGCGTCTCACCCGCATATGTTCGTTCATTTCTTCTGACATATCAATCACTCCATTTACTATTCACTTTTGCTGTCAACACACGCAGGATGCTTGTGTTTGCTGCTGTTCCAATTGTTACGCATCTATATCAAACGACTTACGCAGCCCCATTAGGAATGTTTTTTTGCTACATGTTTTCCTCATTAATATACAGCATTTTTAATGATTTTTCACTTCTATTGACGATACCTCGCCATAGCTTTCTGCCATTAGCGCTGATACCGCGTAACATCTGCATACCATCAGGGAAATTGAACAGAGGCTCGTTGAACGGTTCGAAAAAAGTAGCTCCTTAACAACAGTTAATTGGAGAGCGTAGGCGTATACAGTACCAAAACAACCCGATTTGGTACGGTAATGTTCACCTCAAAATATTAATCGTTTTCCTTGTTCTGCTCCAAATCCAATAATTCATGTTTATCAATTTGCAGCGCAGCAGCGATCTGATCAATTACATCATCAGATGCTTCCTTCGTTCCCCTTTCCAACGCGCCAAGAAGTCCGATTGGCATATCCAGTTTATCGGCAAACTGCTTCTGTGTATAGCGTTTCAGTTTTCGATAGGATTTTATTCTCCGCCCGAGCCGTTTTGCGTCCATAACGATACGTCCTTTCCGGAGCTGCTTTCAATCTGTTTCCAAAGTTCTGCCACACGTTTATCAACTGAAGCCAAAATGAGATTCGGTGCAATATCATGCAATGGTGCAAGTACAAATGCCCTTTCATGCATTCTTGGGTGTGGAACAATCAATCTATCTGTTTTTATATTTTCATGATTATAGGCTAAAATGTCAAGGTCAATCGTTCGTGGTCCATTGGGGATTATTCGTTTGCGCCCCAAGTCTTGTTCTATTTGCTGGCATACATCCAACAATGCCTCCGGATCCAAGGAGGTTTCCGCTTCAAGTACCATGTTCAAAAAATCACCCTGATCGGCATAGCCAACCGGTTTGGTTTCATAAATCGGCGATTGCTTTTTCACCGCAATCGCTTGATGTTGTCTAAGCCTGGTGATTGCCTGGTCAAGATGGAACTTGCGCGGTTCAATATTGGAGCCAAGCGCGATATAGGCAACATTCATTTTTCCCGCTCCCTGTATATCTCTGCCGCAACCGAATCATAATGTCCGGCGATTGGCGGATTTGGCTTGGTAATTCGTATCTTGCACGCCTTCAGAAGAGAAAAAGTTGTGAACAAATCTTGGGCAACTTCCTCTGCCAAAGCTTCGATCAAGTTTTTCGCCTGACCCTCGACCCGCTCTTTCACCATTTCAAAAACGCGGCCGTAATCGATGGAATCATTCATGTCATCGCTGCTGCCGGGTTTGTGCAGGTCCAGAAACAGCTCGGCATCCACAATAAATTCCTGACCAAGCTTGTTTTCTTCCGGAAAAAGACCGTGATAACCATAAAATCGCATGCCATTAAGCATAATTTTATCCATTTGCTTATCCCCTTTCACGAAGGATGGCATCCATAACAAGCGCCATCTCCTTATTCACCTTCACATTATGTACACGTACCATCTGGGCACCTTTCGTAATGCCAAGGCATGTGGTTGCTGCTGTACCGTTGTCACGCTCAGCCGGAGGGACGTCAAGGATTGTCCCCAAAAATCGTTTGCGCGATGCCGCTAGCAACAGTGGATAGCCAAGACACGTCAATTCTTCCAAATGGCGCAGGACAACCAGGTTATCTGCACCCGTCTTGGCAAACCCGATACCCGGGTCGATCATAATCGCCTCATCCTTCACACCGGCGCGTACGGCAATGTCAATGCTTTCTGCCAAATCCCGCTTCATATCTTCCATGATATTCGTATAATTTAAATCCTGCCTGTTATGCATCAATATAATCGGCACCTCATATTGTGCCGCAACTGCAGCAATCTCCGGATCCTTTTTCGCTCCCCAGACATCATTGATGATTTGTGCTCCTGCTTCGATTGCATGTTTGGCGGTTTGTGCTTTGTATGTGTCAATCGAAATGGGGGTATCCGTTTTTGCACTTACCGCTTGAATCATCGGTATGACCCGCTGGATTTCTTCTTCAACTGATACCTTTTGGTGGTTAGGTCTTGTCGATTCACCGCCGATATCGATTACATCTGCACCTTCCTGTACCATTTTCAGGGCCTGTGCTACTGCCTTTTCTTCTGTTGTATAATTTCCACCATCAGAGAAAGAATCCGGTGTTACATTCAGGATTCCCATAATATGCGTTCTGGATGATAAATCAAATGTTTTTGTTCTCGTTTGCCACTTCATTGCTGACCGTTCCTTTATCCTTTTATGCTTCTATCGTATCAAAGTTGGACATGCCTGTCACATAGGAAAAGCGCTAGCGTTGTTATGGCACTGAGAATGGCATGCGCAACCCGCAATTATTCGTCCCGCTAGACTCGCTTATCCGCCCGGACAGGTAAAAACCTGCCGGGAAGAAACCACAAACCAAAAGGACCGGCGCCATCGCACCAGTCCTTCTTCACACCTTATATATGCTTTTAACCCAGTATTAACCTGGCTGGAAGACGTCCACTGAATGAAGTTTACTTTAATCAATCTTCAAATTGAAATAGTGCTGTAGACAGATAGCGTTCACCGTTATCAGGCAAAATAGCCAGTACCTTTTTACCGGCACCGAGTTGTTTAGCAACTTTTCTAGCCGCGTAAACTGCTGCTCCGGAAGAAATACCGCCCAGAACACCGTCTGATTTGGCAACACTTCTTGCCGTTTCAAATGCCTGATCATTGCTTACACGAATCACATTGTCATAAATGGATGTATCCAATGTATTTGGAACAAAACCTGCACCAAGGCCTTGAATTTTATGCGGACCTGGTTGATCACCGGAAAGTATGGCGGAATCATCCGGTTCAACTGCATAGATTTTTGTGTCTTTGAAATGTTCTTTGATTACCTTGCCGGCACCGGTAATTGTACCACCTGTTCCAATTCCGGAAACGAATGCATCCAGTCCATCTTTCATTTGTTTGACGATTTCCGCGCCGGTTGTCCGGGCATGAATTTGGGGATTTGCCTGGTTGTTGAACTGTTGTGGCATGAAATAACCTTGTTCTTTTTGCAATTGCTCGGCTTTGCTGATGGCGCCCTTCATTCCTTCTGCACCGGGTGTCAAAATCAATTTTGCCCCGTATGCACGCAAAATATTGCGACGTTCCTGGCTCATTGTATCCGGCATAACCACAACGAGCTGATAACCTTTGGCTGCGGCTACCATCGCAAGTCCAATACCTGTATTTCCGCTTGTCGGCTCGACAATCGTGCTGCCTTCTTTTAATTGACCGCTTTCTTCTGCAGCTTCAATCATTGCCATGGCAATCCGGTCTTTTACGGAACTGCCGGGATTGAAGTATTCCAGTTTTGCATAAACATCCGCACTATCTTTATCCGTTGATTTCAATTTCACAATTGGTGTTTCTCCGATTAAACCAACGATACTGTCAGCTACACGCATAAAAATCCTCCTCTTTTAATCCTTACTATTCTGATAAGATTTATTACTAATGTACGCTTAACACGAAGGCAATGTCAACTATAAAGATTAATTTGGGCATGTCGATCTTATGACAGTAGCACAAGGTCACCTTGTTTCCTTTTGAAACAAGGGACCACCTTAAACGCCACCTAATTTTTCAGTTCTTCGAGTTCTTGTTCCGTGAAATGGTATGTTTCATTACAGAAATGACATACTGCTTCTGCTCCGTGGTCTTCGTCAATCATGCTTTGGATTTCTTCATTTCCCAATCCTTTGATCGCTTCACCAAAACGTTCTTTTGAGCATTTGCATTGAAAACGGATTGGCATTTTTTCATGGATTTTGTATGATTCTCCCGCAAATAAACGTTCTAGTATTTCTTCCGGTGTTTTTCCCTCCCGAATTAAAGTAGAGATTTGAGGAAATGCCTGGATCTGTTCTTCCAGCCGCGTCACCATTTCTTCCTCAATACCGGGCATAACCTGGACAATAAATCCGCCGGCAGCCAATACGGTATGATCCGGATTGACCAGTACACCCGCACCAACCGCAGATGGCACTTGCTCCGAATTGGCAAAATAATACGTGAAATCTTCGCTAATTTCACCGGAGACAATTGGAACTTGCCCTGTAAAGTAATCTTTTAGCCCCAAATCCTTTACGACACTTAACGTCCCATCCGTACCGACCGCGCGAGCAACATCCAGCTTGCCCTTGCTGTTCAGGTCAAAATCGACATGGGGCTGTACAGCATAACCGCGAACTTCGCCGGTTGCATTTCCTTCTGCGACAATCGCACCAATTGGTCCGCCGCCTTCAACCTTGACCGTTAAGTTATCATCACCCTTAAGCATGGCACCCATCATTGCTGTGATTGTCAGGGTTCTGCCAAGTGCAGCCGTTGCTGTTGCCCAGGTATCCAAACGTTGCTGTGCCTCATACACTGTATTCGTTGATGTTGCAGCGTATGCCCGGACCTTGTTGTCGAACGCTGTCGCTTTAATCAAATAATCATCTGCCATTTTTCCCGCTCCTTTATTCTTGATGTGTGTGATTTTTATTTTGATAAATTAAATAAAGTCCCTTCAGTGTTAAATACGGGTCAACTACATCGATTGTCCGTGATGCTTCTCCCACAAGTGGTGCCAACCCGCCAGTCGCAATTACTTTTGGATTCGTATTTGCCTCTTCTTTCATCCGGTCGACAATGCCGTCTACTTGCGCCACGGACCCGTTGAAAATTCCGGACTGCATGGCTTCGACCGTAGAACCGCCGATGATACGCGCTGGTTCCTCCAGCTCAATTTTTGGCAGCTTGGCCGTGTTCCGATACAAGGCATCCATGGAGATGTTGATTCCCGGTGCAATGATCCCCCCTGCGTAGGCTTTTTCCTCATTCACATAGCAATACGTCGTCGCCGTACCAAAGTCAATAATAATCAGCGGTGCGCCATATTCGTCAATTGCGCCGACCGCGTTGACAATCCGGTCTGCACCAATTTCGCCCGGATTGGGATAGCTCATTTTCAATTGCGCTGGAACAGTACCGTTGCCAACAATCAAGGGATCAATATGGAAATATTTAACACACATTTTCTCCAGCGCAAACATAATTGGCGGTACAACAGAGGAAATAATGATGCCAGTCATATCGGAGAAGGCAAGTCCCCTGTCTGCAAATAATGATTTCATCAGCATGGCAAATTCATCCTCTGTCTTGTAACGATCCGTTTTGATTCGCCATTGCTGTATGAGCAATTTATCTTTAAATACCCCTAATACTGTATTTGTATTCCCCACATCCACTACAAAAATCATCCAATCAACCTTCCGCAATAAATTCTATTTTTCGCTTCATTACTATACCATATACCATTTTTAATGGGCAAAAAGCAAGATGTAAGATGATGTAGTAAAAACAAGGCAGAGTTTTCATTTGATTTTTGTTGTGTGGGCTGTGGAGTGGATGTACTTCACTTGTTGGAGCGGCTGGTGTAATTGATTGGTATGGCTCCATGTAAAGTTTTCTGTACTGTTGCTTGCTTGTTGTATGGCTGGCGGAGCAAGTGAAGCCAGACGGAAAAGATGGAACTTGCTCGAAATGCGGTAAAGTTGCTCGGAATTGAATAAATCTGCTCCAAATCAGATGAAGTCGCTCGAAAATGGTTAAACTTGCTCCAAATCGTCGAGAGATGCTCCAGAACCACAAAAGTCGCTCCAAACAAACGAAAGTCGCTCATAAATCAGCTAAACCCGCTCCATTTGCTGTCAAACACGCTCGAGATCGTGTTAAAGTCGCTCCAGGCCACTGAAAGTCGCTCCAACTGACATAAAGTCGCTCCACATTTTCCTTTGCCACGCCAATCATGAACAAAGGCGCAAATGCCCAAAAAGGTAGAAAGCGCAAAGTCACGCCATTGCCGTGGCTACAGTTATCCACCCCACTAAAAACCGCTGTCCATCTAAACCAGGCGCAACTATAACAACAAGTGATATAACAAAACCCAAATTTCATATCCCTACAGCTCGAAAAAGGCAGCCTGATTGCAGACTGCCTTTTTGTTGGGGTATTATTCTTTTTTATCCTGATCGGATTCGTCTTTGTGATCCGTTCCATTATGTTTCAAATCATCTTCATCATTTTTAGAAAGTTTGGCGTCCGATTTTTTCTTTGCTTCTTCATATGATTCAGGTGATTCACTATCATCTTTGGAATGGATATTCACCTTGACATCTCCGTGTTCTGGCTCGGGTAAAACCCCATTTTCGAACAAGGATTTGATTTGCCTTGCATCCAATGTTTCAATTTCAAGCAATGTTTTTGCGATCAGCAAAAGTTGTTCCTTGTGCTCTGTCAAAATTTGCTTGGCACGGTTATAACAAGTATTGATGATATTTTGAATTTCTTTATCAATCTCGTATGCGATCGTATCACTGTAATTTTGCTCATTTTGAAGATCGCGACCCAAGAAGACTTGACCACCGCCGCCATTGAATTGCGTCGGCCCGATTTTATCGCTCATGCCGTATTCCGTAACCATCTTACGTGCAATGGCTGTTGCCCGTTCGAAGTCGTTGGAAGCGCCTGTGCTGACTTCGCCGAAATTGATTTCCTCGGAAGCACGGCCTCCGAGCAGCCCAGTAATTTTGTCCATGAGTTCCGGTTTGGTCATCATGTAACGGTCTTCTCTTGGCAGCATGACGGCATAACCGCCTGCCTGGCCGCGTGGAACAATGGTTACCTTATGCACCATGTCCGCATCGTCCAGCACCATACCGATGACCGTGTGCCCACTTTCATGGTGTGCAACAATATTGCGCTCTTTCTCGGAAATGACCCTGCTTTTTTTGGCAGTTCCTGCAATAACGCGGTCAACTGCCTCATCCACATCTGCCATTCCGATTGTTTTTTTGTCTTGACGGGCAGCAACCAAGGCTGCTTCGTTGAGCAAGTTTTCCAAATCGGCACCAGAGAACCCTGGCGTACGCATGGCAATGGTTTTGATGTCGACACTTTCATCCAGCGGTTTGTTTTTGGCATGAACGCGCAGTACGGCTTCACGCCCTTTGACATCCGGACGGTCGACTGTAATCTGCCTGTCAAAGCGTCCCGGACGAAGCAACGCCGGGTCCAAGATGTCCGGACGGTTCGTAGCGGCAACAATGATAATACCTTCGTTCCCGTCAAATCCATCCATTTCAACAAGCAATTGGTTCAGCGTTTGTTCACGTTCGTCATGACCGCCGCCAAGACCCGCGCCACGCTGACGACCGACTGCATCAATTTCGTCGATGAAAATAATACATGGAGCGTTTTTCTTTGCATTCTCAAACAAATCACGAACACGTGATGCACCGACACCGACAAACATCTCCACGAAATCAGAGCCGCTTATCGAGAAAAACGGCACGCCTGCTTCACCGGCAACAGCCCTTGCAAGTAAGGTTTTACCAGTACCAGGAGGTCCAACCAAAAGAACACCTTTTGGAATACGCGCACCTAAATCAGAGAATTTACGCGGATCTTTGAGGAATTCCACGACTTCCACAAGCTCCTGTTTCTCTTCATCTGCACCCGCAACATCCTTGAAGCGAACCTTTTTCTTTTCTTCGCTGTACATTTTCGCCTTGCTCTTGCCGAAGTTCATTACGCGGCCACCACCGCCGCCTTGCGCTTGACTGAGCAAGAAGAAAATAAATAAACCTAATATCAGAAAGGGAATGATTCCTGTCAAAAACGAAACCCAAACGCTTGGTTTTTCTTCTTCTTTGACATTCAAAACACTTTGTTCCATTCCTTTTTGTGTTATATCTTTAACAATTTCCGGATTATCCGGGATTTGAGCAACAAATTGCTTGTCGTCTTTATCCAGGACCCCTGTAATACGCATGATGCCGTTGGATGGCTGCATCGTCATTTTTTTGATTTCACCATTATCCAGTGCCTGCGTAAATTGTTTCACATTATATTCTTTTGCTTGCTCACCTTGTCCATTAAATACTCCAATTACGCCGATAACAACTAATAGAAGGAGTAAATAAAAGAAAGTATTCCGAAATATTCGGTTCATTGCCAACCTCCTCCCAAATGGGAAAAACTATATAGTATCGTACCATAGTGAAAACTTGGTTTACAACTAATATTGCTTATGAATTTCTTTTATCAAAAGGTTATTGCAGACAGCGCCATAGTCATCCTATTCCCCTAAAGGCGGATTATTCTTTTCCGCCGTAAATTTCCGGTTTCAGGATGCCGATATACGGCAGATTGCGATATTTTTCATCGTAATCCAATCCGTAGCCGACAACGAATTCATTTGGCACTTCAAACCCGACCATATCCGCTTTAATATTGGCTGTGCGTCCGGATGGTTTATCCAGCAGCGTCACAATTTTAATCGATTTTGCCTTGCGATATTTGAAAAGATCGACCAGGTAGCTAAGTGTCCGGCCGCTGTCAATAATATCCTCGATGATGAGCAAATCGCGCCCCTCTACCTTCGTGTCCAGGTCTTTGACGATTTTTACCTCGCCGGATGATTGCATGTTTGTACCGCCGTAGCTTGAGACATCCATAAAATCCATCTCGACATGTGTGTTGATTTGCCGCACTACATCTGCCATGAAGGGTAGCGCTCCTTTCAGCACACCAATTACCAATGGGAATTTCCCTTCATACTCTCTGGTGAGTTGTTCGCCGAGATCCTTGCATTTTTCGCGAATTTCTTCCTCCGAAACAAGTATCTCTTTTATTTCATTATGCACCTTTATTTCCCTCCTGATGTTTTCTTCTTATATCGCAGTCGAATAAATGCCTGTTTGGCAGAAATTTTTTCGTGGTTTGCCTTTTTTAAACCAATCAGCCAAAGAATATGTCCATCGTTATCGGCAATCAGCGGCCACGTTTGCCGAGATTCTAACGGTATTTTCGCATCGATGAAGATATCTTTGATTTTTTTGCTCCCCGCAAGCCCCTTCCAGCTCATCCGATCCCCTGCCTGGCGCGTTCTTGCGATCAGCGGAAGTGCTACATCATCTGATGCGAAAATATATGTTTGATCATCACCGGGATGCCAGTCATCCACATAATCCGCAATAATAGCCGAACCGTCTGGAAGTATTGTTTGTCCGGGGATAGTTAATATGTATGTATAAGGATTATTTTCTGCAGGATGCTGTGCTGGAAAATAACAAACAACTTTTCCATAAGCGCGTTCTATCTTAAGCCCATTGGGAAAATCAATACGGGTAGTTCCATTTGTACCGTTGAGCAACGCAAAAAAATTCTCTTCATGCATATATGTAAGTTTTTTTGGCAGACTTTGGTATAGATAGTTTAATATTAGATGATAGACACGTCTTTGTAAAGCAGTTGGGTATGATTGAAAGGCAGTAATTTCAAATGACACTGTATGGCTGTTTTGGTTACATGTGATTACCTTTTTTGCCATTTTTCTTGCCTCTTCCCGCAGGAAAACTTCATCCTCGTGCAGTGTTTCACTTAAATGCTGCTGTGTGTGGTGAATATTGGTATTTTTGTTTCGTAATAATGGCACCACATATTTCCGGAAGTAATTTCTCGTATAATCCGTTTCCAGATTGGATGGATCTAGTCTTGGCACAATACCGTGTTTTGCCAAATAGGCATCAATTTGTTGTCTTGTCACACATAAAAAAGGACGAATAATCATCCCGCCTGCAAATGGACGTGTAAGTGGAATACCAGAGAATTGCTGTGCATCCGCTACACGTGTCAAACGCATGAGCAATGTTTCCACTTGGTCATCTCCATGATGGGCCAGTGCGAGATAATCTGCCTGATATGTTTTCATTTGTTCCTCAAAAAATTGATAGCGTAATATGCGGCAGGCTTGCTGTGTGCCTGCATGGGTCCGTTTTTTATAAGCTTTGACATCCACAGCCCCGCCTGCAAAATCCACGTCCCATGCTTTGCACATTTTTTCGACATAAAGGACATCTTCCCTGCTTTGCTGGCCGCGAAGTTGATGGTCAACAGAAACGGCAATCAAATGCAAATCCCACGTCGCTCTTTTTTCGCATAAATAATGCAGCAGTGCCATGGAATCCGGTCCGCCGGAAACACCAACCATCACAGTTGCACCCTTGGTGAGCAAATGTTTTTTCTGAATGAATGCCGTTACTTCCTGCTCCATACTTGTACATCTCCGAAATGATTTCATTACCTTATATTGTAACATACTACGTTTAGGTTGTCCTTTTATGCAAGCTGCATGAATGATCTATGGCAACAACAGCGAAAAAAGATAATACATGGCGGAAACAACAGCAAGACCAGCCACTTCCGGGACAAAAGCAGCTGCAGCAGGTCCGCTTGTCTTTTGGCGCGATGTATGACGCGGACGCATACGGGAGATAATGCTGCTGATTTCCTGTTCCATTTCACCAGCTGTCTGATATTCCCCGAGCAAGGCTTTTTGCAAAGCTGGCCGATAAGGGCGCAGTGTTGTTATATCTTGCAATTTTTTTACTAAAAGCCGTTGGGGGTGCTTGTCTTTTGCGAATTGTTTTGGATAATACAGACTGATAAACACCATCGCAAGTGCGAACAAATCATAGCTTGGCTCCGCTTTGCGAGACCCCATTTCCCAATATCCGCGATCATAGAATTCGCTATATTCCTTGATTGCCCTGCCCATCTGGGTCGTTCCGCCAACATCGATCCAGCGAACCCGGCTTGGAGTGTCAATTGTGACAAGCAAATTCTCCTCTTTTAAATCACCGAATATCCAGCCGGCCTCATGCAGCTTTTTCAGATCATGGAGGAGTTGCAGCATCAAAACACCAACCCATTCCCTGCCGTTTCTGCTTAGAAACTGTTGTAATGAATAGCCGCGTACATATTCCATTACATAAAATGTATACGCCTGGCCATCGGGTGCAATCCAGTCATCTACATCCATTAAAGAAGGCCCAAGACAAACACCCTGGACCTTGTTCAGCGATTTCAACACATTCACTTCCATCATCATAGACGTACTTTTGTCACTGATTTTCAATGCTGCATATTTTTGATTGATGGTACATAAGTAGACACTTCCAATCGCTCCACTGCCTAATTTGCGCCGGATGGTGTATACATGGTTATGCCATTTCCCGCGAATGATCGTATTTGGCACAAGGTTAAGCTTCTTCGATGTTTGATGCATCATCTTTGTGCAAGCTCCTTAACAAGCTTTTTTTGCTGAATTGATACATTGCTTCGCGCAAAGCCGGTCCTGTCGGTGTAACTCCACCACTTGACAGTTTCGGAAAAACACTTGATATATTGTCCAGACGCGGCGACCAGTCGAGCACTTTCTGAATATCCTTTCTGCGTCCCGGAAAACTGAAAATACAAAACCGGTTTCTGCCAATTCTTGCGTTCAAACTGATAGACAAATCAATCAAGGCCTCTTTAACCGTTAGCAGCTTGTCTCGCATACTGGCACTCGTATCTACTAAAACAACAACCTCTAAATCACACGTCTCTCCCATATCCTCCACGACTTCCATGATTTCACCGCGTTTATCCGGTGCCAGGTCTTCCATCGTTTGCTCAGGACCGAGGATTTGCTTCAGTTCTGCGTTGACAAAACCCTGCAATGTCTGCGTCATGGCTTGTTTGGTTACCATTTGTACGGTTTGCGAAAGTGCCTTTGTATATACGAGCTGGCTAATTCCGCCGCCGGACAAAGCAATTTGTTCCACTTCCTCCAGTCCTTGTGGATGTTCTGTCTGATCATCGTCCAATATCCCAATAACATTTACCGAAATACCTTGTTCAAATGCCAATGCTGCAACAGCAGATGGATCTTCTCCCTTGTTGGAGCACCCATCTGTCAGCAATAATATCTGTTTTAATGTACCTTTTTTCATCCAACTCACCTCCAGGCAAATTCCACTACCATCATCGCCAAAATAGCCATGGAATATACCTGCAAGCGTAAGAACCGTCTATATTCATCTGACTTTCGCGCCCATAAATATAAGTCTGGCATGCGTCCAAGAAAAATTTTGCAGATGCATGCTATCGCCGCCGTCCGCTCACTCGGACTGGTATGGATTTTAAGAAGTATTCTTTTAATTATTAATGCAACTCAAGAAAAAGGGTATTGGTATGCTATACCAGCGGAGAAAATACACGGAGACTCCTGTGGGAGCAGAGGCCTAGATGAGACCCCGCAGTGCGTAGCACGAGGAGGCTCATCAGCCGCCCACGGAAAGCGCAGTGTATTTTCGTAGCGGGTAAGAAATTATCAAAAACCATAGTACGAGCAAACCCTTCCGTCACCTCAATAACCTCAATAGCTTAGCAGGGTATTTCAATGGCAGACCAGCGCGGGATATGTTTGTCTATTTTTGCCACCAGTACCGTCATATCATCTTCAATGGCGCCGGATTGCGTTCGTACGACTTCCTCCAATAGCAAGTCGGCGATTTCTTGCGGATCATCGGTTTTTAGCTCTCTGATTTTACGTTTAATCCAAATATCGCTATTTTCCACATGCTTCGGTCCTTCAAATATGCCATCACTCATCATGATCAACACATCACCGCTGTGCAACTGCTCATTGACAATATCGACGTCAAATTCCCTGATAATGCCCATCGGCAGATTACTAGCTTCAATTTTTATCACGCTATCTCCGCGTTTTACGTAACTTGGCGCTGACCCAATTTTTAAAAAACGGACATGGGCATTATGTAGATTGATCATTGCCAGGTCAAGCGTCGCAAACATTTCATCTGTTGTGCGCAGCGACAGAATGGAATTAATGGATTTAATGGCAACTTTTTCAGGAATCCCTGTCTGCAGAATTTGCTGTAGGAGGCGCAGCGTCTCCTCGCTTTCTTCATTCGCCCTGCTGCCATTGCCCATTCCATCACTAATGGCCATGGCGTACTTTCCCTCACCCAATTCCATCGTTGTATAGCTATCACCGGAAACAAAACCGCCACCCTTTGCAGCATTGGCAATGCCGGTTTGCACGACAAATTCCTTGGCAGAACCGAACTTCAAAAAGGAATAGCCATTTGGGAATGGCGAAATTTCTTCATATTTGACGACAATCATTTCATTTAAAATATCAGATAATGCCGGCGCAATCAGTTTTGGCCCTTCACCGTGGTATGCATAAAACGATAGACTCATCTCGATATCCACGTTTCCTTTTTCCAAACGAAATATATCCAGTTTTTCCAATTCCAGCCCCATATGCTGCAGTGCATGGATAATTTGCATTTCCTGTTTTTCATGATGTTCGCGCTCTTTTAATATTTCGCTTGCAAAGTCATCCATTACCTCCGATACACCCTGCAATTGTTCGGCAACAAGCCGCTTGCTTTCCTGTACCTGCTGTTTCAGCTTGCGATTGTTCTCCAAATAGGAAACCTCTTCCGCCATTTTGCTCAATACCTTTTTCGATTTTACGCAATGGCTGGCAAATTCCTTGAATGTATGGCGGTTTGGCTGCTGATTGGCAACAAGATCATCCTTTATTTGCTCCATCAGCGTATATGTCGTATCGAATTGCTTCTGCCAGCACCGCTCTTTCATAAAACAGGTCTGACACGTTTTCTCTGTCACCCGGCTCAAAAAATAATCCGTCTCGCGGCGTGCCTCACTCTCTTCTGTAACAGCGCTTTCAGCTGTCATAAAGCTTTTGGACAATGCAGCAAACACATCGGAAAATTGTTCCACGCGCTTGGCAGTGAGGTTGCGCACCTTTTGCAGGTACTGTTCCTGCTCGTCGGCATTTTCGTCCGTTCCCGGTATATATTTGGCTATCTTATGAAACCAATTCGATGGGGTCAGCATAAACAATGCTGCTGCTGCAATCGACTCTGCAAACGATGTAGCAACCTCGCCGGAACCGCTATAAATACTTATCAGAAAGGTCCCAGCCAGCAGACCAACCGCAACCCCCGCTTTTTTACCTTCTTTTAATAATCCACCAAGCAATCCGGAAAAAGCCAGGAGACCCATCTGATAAATATTTACCACGTTAGCAAGCGATAAAATCAATCCAGCTACGACTCCTACCGTTGAGCCAATTGCAGCTCCACCAATATACGCCAGTACCAAAACAAAGTATCGGGAAAAAATCTGCTCCACGGAGGCACCGTATATCTGCCAGCCAATCATTCCGGTAAGGATGGAAGCAATCAAAATAATCATGCAAACAATTTCTTCGTTTTTTAACGCCGGTTTATACCTTTTTGGTGATAATAACGGCACACTCTGCATAAATATCAATACAAGCAGCATTCCTAGTACACCTTCAATGGATAGCAGCATCCATTCATAGGATGTCAGTTTTCCGGAAAAAGAATAGATACATATCCGGGCAACAACAATTGCAGCCAGCACCAAAAACGGAATGAAAAACTGCAACTTTTGAATGCGCTTGAATAGACCTGCCAAAAAAAGAAAAGATAGCATGGATAGCCCAATATACACTCCTTGCGATATAGACAGGCTTATCCCTCCTGCAATCATCGCAAGCATTGTCTTGGCCGCCTTTTCTCGCTGCATGAACCAGATCGTTGCCAAAAATGCAATGGTAAACGGTGAAACAACTGACAGAATGACCGCCCTGGCCAATAAAAAGGCTATGATGTAATACAGCCAACCTTTTTCTAGTAAAATGCTGCTTGCCTTCGTGGCTATTTTGCTGAAGAATTTCTGCAAGCTTGTCCTCCGCCTTTGTATTTGTTTTGATTTCACCCCGGTTATTGTTTCTATCATCACTATGCCCTCCCTCTTGTAGCCCTATTAAAACACATTTCATTTTCATAATTTGTCAAAATAGATAGCCAGTTTTTAAAAATCGTTCGACTTGTTTCCATATGGACAAGCAGCTTTTTACATTGAAAAGCATTTTACTGTTTGCTTCTGTCTCTTTTTGCAGGAAACATGCGTAGTAGAAAAATTTTTATTGACAAGCGGGATAGGTTATTCTCGTCTTTGACAGTTTTTTAAGAGTAAAACCTTCCTAACCCTTGCTGTGAAGGGTTTTGGAAGGTTTTTTTCACAATCAAAAATTGAGTACTATTTTGGTTTCTTCAATTGTTTTAAAATTTTTTTCATGTCCTTTGTCGGAACAATTTCATAATCCAGAGAAACAGGGGGTTCCCAGAGAAACACAATAATGATTCAAATAATCTATCTATCAGTGAGTCAGATATATCAAATCTAGACTTGCCCCCCTAAATTCAAAAACAAATGATTTTAAAAATAGATAGATTGATGGAAGACAGCATTAATTTTTTCATGATACAGAAGCTTTATACAGTGCTAATAAAGACAAGGTTAATCATCATGAATTCAGTTTAATACTAGCCAATATTTTAGAATCAACTAAAAATAAAATAGATAATAAGAATAGGTAATATTCATCACTGTTAGTATTAACAATTATTAAAAAATAAATTCATCAGAAATAAATAATAACGAGTCTGATGCTATTTCTGAACGAATAGCTGCATTTAAATCCTATATAGAAAGTGACGATATACAGGAAAATGAAGTTTATTAGATAAATTTTCCTTACAGAAAACAATCAACATAATCGTGTACGAATAAACTACAAATAATGTTGCTAAATTATACATACCTCTAGGAAAAATTAGGGACAAAAGAGGCTGGGACAAAACCCCAGTAATAAAAGAGTGGTACTTACCAACTTCTTGGTGAATACCACTCTTTTTATGTACA
>NZ_JAROCA010000064.1 GCF_030732005.1 Tigheibacillus jepli
TTCGACGGATGGTTTGGATTTTCCTTTTTTTAAATCAAAGTTGTCGAATTATGTTCCCCGTAAGTTGTTACTGAACCTTTATTTTTAAGCAGAAAAAGAAAATGGGTACATCGCAAAAAGCTTTATTTACACAAGTATTGACAGATACAGCCTTTGTTTTCTTGCCGGCGCTTGTCACATGGTCGACTTTTCGAGTGTTCGGGGGCACGCCGGTAATTGGACTTGTTCTCGGTTTGATGCTGGTCAGTCCATCGCTGCCAAATGCATGGGATGTTGCTGGTGGAGATGTACATCCGATTCAGTTTTTAGGATTCATCCCTGTGGTTGGTTATCAAGGGTCTGTCCTGCCTGCATTTATCGCCGGAATCATCGGAGCCAAATTGGAAAGGGCTATTCGTAAACGTGTCCCGGAAACACTTGATCTAATTGTTACGCCATTTTTAACATTGCTTATTATGATTACACTGGCTCTATTCCTAATTGGACCAGTATTCCATTCTGTAGAAGATTATATTTTGCAGGGGACGATTGCCGTATTAAATTGGCCGCTTGGATTAGCTGGCTTGATTATCGGCTTTTTCAACCAGATTATCGTTATTACTGGTGTGCACCATATTTTTAATTTAATGGAGATTAAACTGCTTGAAAGCAATGGGTTCAATCCATATAACGCCATTGTCACGTGTTCTGTTGCAGCCCAAGGTGGAGCGGCTCTGGCTGTTGGTTTGAAAACAAAATCCAAAAAATTGAAAGCCCTGGCTTTGCCATCTTCACTTTCTGCGTGGTTAGGCATAACGGAACCAGCCATTTTCGGGGTGAACCTGAGATATGGCAAGCCATTCATTATGGGATTAATCGGCGGCGGTATCGGCGGTTTTGCTGCTGCGTTGCTCAAATTAAAAGCAACCGGCATGGCGATTACCGTCATACCGGGAACGCTGTTATACTTAAACGACCAAATTTTTGGTTACATTTTTGTCAATGTGCTTGCAATTACAGTAGCATTTATCCTTACTTGGCTGTTTGGATATTCGGATAAAAATAACCTTGTGAAAGAAATAAAGTAAAAATACAAAGCGTACCAAAGCACAACAAGAAGGAGCATACAGATTGGATGATAAACAAAGCGAAGAATTAATCAAAAGGGCAATGCTACAGGCTGAAAATAATGATTTGCTGCAAAGTCGTGACCCCCACTGGCTGCAATATCATATTATGCCGCCAACTGGTTTGCTCAATGACCCGAATGGATTGATTCATTTTAAGGGGAAATATCACGTATTTTACCAATGGAATCCGTTTGCAACATCGCATGGTGCAAAGTTCTGGGGACATTGCACGTCCAGTGACCTCGTCTCTTGGCAGGTGGAAAAAACTGCACTTGCGCCATCCCATTGGTTCGATAAAAATGGTTGTTACTCCGGCAGCGCCATCGAACATGAGGGAAAAATGTACCTTTTCTATACCGGCAATGTAAAGGATGCAGAGGGTAATCGGCAAACATACCAATGCATGGCAGTATCCGATGATGGGAAATCTTTTCGGAAAAAGGGGCCGGTAATTCGTTTGCCAAAAGGGTTTACTGCACATTTCCGTGATCCGAAAGTGTTTTCGCATAACGGGCAATTTTATATGGTCATTGGGGCGCAGAACATTGAAAAAAATGGCTGCTGCGTGCTATTTGTTTCGCAAAACCTGTATGACTGGGAGTACATGGGGATACTTGCCGGCTCCAGACACAATGGTTGGGGCGACTACGGTTATATGTGGGAATGTCCGGATTTGTTTTCGCAGGATAATAAGGATGTGCTGCTCATTTGTCCGCAGGGTATCCAGCCACAGGGTGAGAAATACCGAAATATTTATCAGGCAGGTTATTTTCTGGGAGAAATGGATTATCAAAATAGTACGTTCCACGCCGGGAGTTTTACGGAACTTGATTGCGGCTTTGATTTTTACGCGCCGCAAACGTTCTTGGATGAACGAGGCAGGCGGATATTGATTGCCTGGATGGGAATTACGGATGAAAATGAGGCACTTCACCCGACAATTGCTTATAGATGGGTGCATGCGATGACGATTCCAAGGGAGGTATTGGTTAAAGACGAGAAACTGTACCAGCGCCCCGTACCGGAACTAAAGAAATTGCGCTGTCATTATAAGGCATGGAAAAACGTTGTACTAAACGGGGAAACAGAGCAACTGAAAACAACAGGAAAATCCCTTGAACTTTGCTTTACAAGGATGGACATAAATAACGAAGCATTCTTTTCAATCGATTTTTGGGGCTATGCAACGCTAGCCTACGATGCAAAACAGCAAAAACTGATATTAACCCGTAAAAGCCTGAAGAACAAATCATCTGATGAACAGCGGGTATGCAGCATAAAGAGCTTAAGTGCATTGCAAATTTTTCTTGATGCTTCGTCTTTGGAAATCTTTGTTAACGACGGGGAAAAAGTATTTACAGCGAGGATTTTTCCGGATTCCAATCAGAACAGCATTACCTTATCTTCCCTAGGAAAAACAGCGTACAGCCTGGAAAAATGGGATTTGAATCCAATGAATAACTGATGTAAATGTCAACATACAGAAAAGCTTAAACAAAACAGAGCAGCTTCAAAAAGAAAGCTGACTCTGTTTTGTATTTTTAACCTCCGCAATTCGCTGCGGATGCGTGTATACATTCATTTTACGGTCACGAACAAAGCCGATCACTGTGATACCAAGGTCATTGGCGAGATTTAACGCCAAATCGGTCGGTGCCGACTTGGAGACAAGAATGCCTATTCCAATCTTGGATATTTTCAAAAGCACCTCGGAAGAAACCCTGCCACTAAATACAATCCATTTATCTTTTAATGAAATTTCGTTCATCAAGATATCACCATAGATTTTGTCCAAGGCATTGTGGCGCCCGATATCGGTGTGGATGGATAAAATATCATTTCCGCAGCATAATGCAGCGTTATGGACACCGCCTGTCTCTTTGAAATGCGTTGATGCATGATGCAATTTTTCCATCAGGTCGTAACACTGTCTTGCAGAAATTATCTGCTTGCTCATTACTGTTTTGGCTGTTTTCACATCGTTTTTCAAATAGAATTGCCTGCTTTTTCCGCAGCAGGAGCCGATAAATCTTTTGGAATGGTCCGCCTCAAGCGAATCGAGCGGCCGACCTATTTCGATATAGGCAAACCCAAATTCCATGTCGATATCCATGGATGTTATTTCAGAATACGCCCGAATCACACCTTCTGATGCCAAAAAGCCGACAAGCAGTGCTTGGATATTTACCGGTGAACAGACCATTGTGGCAAACTCCGTACCATTAACCATAATGGTCAGCGGAAATTCCGTCGCAATGGTCTCATCTTTGGTGCTGGCGTCGTTATTTTCAAAATGAATGATCTCCCAATCACGCCGTACCGTCTCATCCATTGCTATCACCAGCCTTTCGAAATGACACATGCATTCGTTAGAATATACTGATTAGTATAGTATAACATATTCGGACCATATTGTTCATCATCATCCAGACCGATTTTATTAGTCTTTTCCCGCCATTAAGAAGGCAGTCAGCTCCATGAATTAGTTGCTGGCAGATGGGCCGGTTCCGGTTGGCAGGCCAGGACTGGCTTTGCTTTGTGCAGCGCGCAGTTTTTTGATATCGACACGAATCCAAAGTGACAGCCCTAAAGCAATAATGAACAGCAGGCCGAAAATATTCATCGTCAGGTCATAGCTATGCGTATTGTCATAAATACTTGAAAGCAGCAAAGGTCCGGCGACGCCTCCCATCGCCCAGGCTGTCAGGATATAGCCATGAATCGCGCCAAGCTGCTTCGTTCCAAACAGGTCGCCGATGTATGCCGGAACAGATGCAAAACCGCCGCCATAACAGGTGATGATGGCAAATACAAGGACCTGAAATAATATTGGGTTCGAAGCAAACGGGATCATGAAAAATGCGATGACCTCAATAACGAAAAAGGTTGTATAAACATTTGGACGACCGATATAGTCTGAAAGGGATGCCCAGCCGATACGGCCTCCGCCATTGAACAATCCGGTAATGCCAACCATTGCCGCCGCAGCAATTGCCGACATTCCGGCGATTTCCTGGGCCATTGGTGAAGCAAGCGACAGGATGGCAATCCCACAGGTAACGTTTAAAAACAGCATGAACCACAGTAGCCAAAAGCGTTTCGTTTTGACGGCCTCTCGCGCAGTTAGTTGGGACAAGTCGTGCGTGATTTTACCGCTTTGTGTCGTTGCATTTGGATCAGGCGGGATATATCCCTTTGGTAGCCAGCCTTTAGGCGGGGCTTCCAAATATTGTGAGGATAGCATCATGACGATAAAGTATGCGGCGCCAAGTATGAAAAATGTGTTGGAAATGCCAACCGATTCTATCAGTGCAGCGGCGGCAGGACCACTGATTAATGCCGCAAAGCCAAAGCCCATGATAGCCATTCCCGTTGCGAGTCCGCGGCGGTCGGGAAACCATTTGACAAGTGTGGAAACGGGGGCGATATAACCGATGCCAAGACCGATTCCGCCAATAATCCCGTAAAAGAAATATAGCAGGTACAACGATCCGATTGCCGTGGCTAGTCCTGAACCGGCCACGCCGACGCTGAAAAATAGTGCAGACAGCATACCGGATTTTCGCGGTCCATGTTTTTCCACAAAGCCGCCCATAAATGCAGCAGCAAAACCTAAAAAGAAGATTGCCAAACTAAATGCAAATGAAATTTCAGTTGTTCCCCAGCCGTATTTTTCCGCCATGGGATTGGTAAAAACACTCCAGGCATAAGCGGAGCCGATGGAAATATGTATACCGACGCCACTGATTGCAATCAACCAACGATTTTTCACCTTTTTTTGCATAAGCTACCCCTCTCCATTTGATAGTTTGTGAACTTTCTGTGACGTTTTATGGACATCATAACATTTTGAACATTCCAATACAAAATGTTTACCTCAAATATTTGAAAAAAATTGAACTTGATTTTCGTAGGGGAAATCTATAAGTTTACTTTGATCAATCAAGGTCGTGGAGGATATTTTCTCACAACAATTTGGTAAAGAAAGAAAAAACTGTTTTCTGAAAAGATATTTCTCACAAAAGATTGCACAGTGTATTTTCGGAGCAGGTAAGAACATGGGAATATAAGCAGATCCGCCAGTTCAAGTATAATACAATCAACGTTTAATAATACAAAGTCAACTTGAAGAGCTTTCTATGTGATGACTAATCCAGTTAACTGTTTACTCTTATTTTATGGCTGCGAAATTTGAGAATTAAAAAAAGCCACCCCGAGGTTGGGTAGCTTTTTTTATAGCAATGATTACTTGTATTTCATCAAATGACGCCAAGTTCAATCATCGCATCCGCGACTTTTGTAAAACCAGCGATGTTGGCACCAACAACAAGGTTGCCTGGTTTGTCGTATTCCTGTGCAGACGCTTCGCAATTATGATAAATATCCCGCATGATTTCCTGCAGGCGGCCGTCCACTTCTTCAAATGACCATGCCATGCGGGAACTGTTTTGCCCCATTTCCAAGGAGGAAACTGCTACCCCTCCGGCATTGGCTGCTTTGCCCGGTCCATAATAGACGTCATTTTTCAGGAAGACACTTAGCGCTTCTGGCGTGCAAGGCATGTTCGCACCTTCTGCGACATATTTTACGCCATTTTTACATAAAAGGTTTGCTGCATCCTCATCAAGTTCATTCTGTGTAGCACATGGCAAGGCAATCTCACAAGGAATTTCCCAAATACCAGTGCAATCTTCCTTATAGACCGCATTCGGGTGGGCGTTTACATACTCGTGTATCCGTTTCTTTTCGACTTCTTTTAGCTGTTTGACAGTTGCTACATCAATTCCGTTTTCGTCATAGATGAACCCGTCAGAGTCACTGCAGGCGACGACTTTTCCGCCAAGTTCCGCAGCTTTTTCCATTGCATAAATGGACACATTGCCCGAGCCAGATACAACGATTGTCTTGCCTTGAATGCGCTCATTTTTACTCTTTAGCATTTCGTTTACAAAATAAATTAATCCATAGCCTGTGGCTTCTTTTCGCGCCAGGCTTCCGCCGTAGTTCAATCCTTTTCCTGTCAGCACGCCAGCTTCAAAACTGCCGCGGATTTTTTTGTACTGGCCAAACATATAGCCTATTTCTCTTGCGCCAACGCCAATATCGCCAGCCGGTACATCCACATCCGGGCCGATATGACTGGCAAGTTCGGTCATGAAGCTTTGGCAAAAGCGCATGATTTCCGCATCGGATTTGCCTTTCGGATCAAAATCCGCTCCGCCTTTACCGCCGCCAATTGGTTGGCCGGTCAATGCGTTTTTGAAAATTTGCTGGAAACCAAGAAATTTTACAATGCTTCTGTTAACGGTCGGATGGAAACGAAGACCGCCTTTGTAGGGGCCAATCGCGCTGTTAAATTGCACACGATAGCCGCGGTTGACCCTGGTTTTTCCTTGGTCGTCCACCCAAGGTACACGGAATGTAATAAGCCGCTCTGGCTCGACGATTTGCTCCAGAATATTATGTCTGATATATTTGGGGTTTTTCACTAGTGCGGGTTTAATCGATTTGAAAATGATTCGGACAGCCTGATGAAATTCATCTTCGTGCGGATCTCTTTGGACAATCTTTTTATAAACTTCTTCAAGATAGTTTTCTACGCTTTCCTCGATGGTAGATACATTTTTTTTTACTGTTTGCATACATTCATTCCCTCCTGGTTTTAATTTAATAACAACGAAAGAAACCGGCACGAAGTCGATTTCTTGGATGGCAATTAATAAGTCGCAACATTCTGTTATGGTGAACATTTTACACGTTATAATTTATCTAATCAATATAAATAATAGATAAAATCAATGCCAATATGAGATAATTAGAAGCACGAGACTAGTGGAGCATCCCAAAAGTTCTTTCTGAATTAAATATATGAGCAGCATTATATGTAGACAAAAAGTAGTTAGCTCTATGCAAAAACTGTTGATTGGAACGGAAGGCAGAGTAGCGGGCACAGCTTCGGCCTCCTTGCCCCAGCGAAGGAATACGTGAGTTGGGCGCAAAGCCCGCTTTTAGTCGGTCCTCCCCTTTCACTTTAGCTTGCAGGGTCTTCGGACTCGTGCTGGAACTGTAATTACTCGCTGCACCGAAAACCATTATTCCCGCAGTACAAGGAAGGCTTCGGCAGCTTTACATCGCACGCAGAAAAAGTGGTTTTCTATTGCATAGAGTCGCCGCCTTCTGTTCCAATCAACTGTGTATCGTCATAATGAATGCAGGATTACGTATTTTGTAGCTCGGATGATGTACAGTTGGGGTATTCAGAAATTTACCCTGTGATCAAATTAGTAATACCAGTTTATGGGATTTAACCCCCCCCAGCAAATGCAATATGCGAGACTCCTGCGGGAGGGAAGGCCCCGATAAGACCCCGCAAGCGCGATAGCGCTGAGGAGGCTCATTAGCCGCCCGCGGAAAGCGAGTATATTCCATTTGCGGCGGTCGAGCGCATATTCTTGTTCACATTCTCTTGAGCACCAGTTTTATTTACAAGGTTTTGGAAAGGACTTTTGAAACATTCCACTAGTAATGACGGAAATAATTGAATGGTGGAGGAAATAAAAATGGAGCTACGGCAAATTATCTATTTTATGGAAGTAGCAAAACGGGAACATGTGACGGAGGCAGCAGATGCACTGCATGTTGCGCAATCTGCCGTAAGCAGGCAGATTGCCAATTTGGAGAATGAGCTTGGCGTCGATTTGTTTATCCGCCAAGGACGCAATGTCAAATTGACAGCAATCGGCGAGGTATTTTTGTCTCATATGGAGCAGGCGGTGAACGTCATTGAGCATGCCAGGCAGGTCGTTGAGGAATATACGGACCCTGAGGGCGGTATTATCAGGCTCGGGTTTACGAGCAGTATGGCGGCTTATATTTTGCCTACAGTGATATCGGCATTTTGCGAACAATATCCCAAGGTGCAGTTTAAACTGAACCAGGGGTCATATCATGAAATGCAAGAAAAACTTGTCAGGGGCGACATTAATATGGCACTGCTTGGTCCTGTTCCGACAAAGTCAAAAAATATTCAAGGGACGATTTTATTCCATGAAGAGATGGTTGCACTGCTGCCGCTGAACCATCCACTTGCACATGCCAAAACCATTAAGCTCGATCAGCTGCGCTCGGAGAAATTCATTCTGTTCCCAGAAGGATTTGTTCTGCGTGATATTGTCATTCAAGCATGCAGGCAAATTGGGTTTACGCCGGACGTTTCATTTGAAGGCGAGGAGTTGGAAGCAATTAAAGGTTTGGTTTCGGCAGGATTGGGCATTTCTCTCGTGCCGGAAATTACATTGGTGGAAAATCAGATACGCGCAGCGGCAAAGATAAGAGTGGTTGAACCCGAAGTAAGAAGGACGGTTGGCGTGATCGTCCCGGTAAATCGACAATTGTTGCCGACAGAAAAATTATTCTATGATTTTCTCGAAGAATTTTTTAAACGTCTGAAACGTTACCAAGATTGATTTTTCTACGATGGCATGGGAAAATAATGCTTGGACTTAAAAAAATCCTTCAAAAATAATTTTTTTATTGATAGACATTCGCTAGTTTGTATGATAAGCTTTAAATACAATATCTTGAGTCATGAAAACTTTATAAACACTATATATAGTATATGCTGGTAAATCGACCAAGAGGGAACTATCAGAATTTCATCTGAAAAACATAGGAAATGAGCCAATCAGCATATGGTGAAAACGTCGGTCAGGATACAACATTTTGTTATTGCCGAAATCATTTGCTAGCCAAAAATGTATCTTGGTGTCAAAGCATAAAATGGTAGATGGCATTTTGTATCTGTCGTTTTATGTCGTTTGTTCTAACCGGAATGGGCGGCTTTTTTCGTGTAAAAATTTTCACCGTATGGAAAATGAGGGAGGATAAACAAGACCATGATCACAACCGTTGATGGGGAACAAATCAGCAAGCTTATTGATGAAAGTGCAGAAGGTTTGAAGTTGGAATTGGACAGCTACAAAGAAAAGGTTCTACAGGCAATTGTAGCCGATACATCGGTGGAAAAAGCTGCCGATTTGCTAATAAAGCGGGCGTTGGAAAACATTGATGAAGCGAATCCGGACTGGACTTTTTTTGCTGCCAGAATTTATTTACATACACTCTACCAAAATGCAGGTGCCAATCGCGGTTACGAAACTGGCAAAAAGTACGGCGATTTCTTTGCGTTGCTTCAAACGCTGACAAAAGAAGGCATCTATACCGAAATGCTGCTTGAAAAATACAGCAAAGAAGAAATCGATCATTTTGCTTCCTTTATAGATCCCGAAAGAGACCGGCTGTTTACGTACCTTGGCATTTATACATTGGCAACGAGATACCTTGCAACCGACCATGAAAAAAATACATATGAGTTGCCGCAGGAGCGCTGGATGGTTATTGCCATGCACCTAATGCAGGATGAGGATCGCGCAAAACGCACGGATTATGTACTAGAAGCCTATTGGGCGTTAAGCAATTTGTATATGACTGTGGCAACGCCAACGTTGAACAATGCCGGTAAAACCCATGGCCAGCTTTCCAGTTGCTTCATCGAAACGGTAGACGACAGCTTGCAATCCATCTATGACAGCAATACAGATATCGCCAAGCTATCCAAAAACGGCGGCGGAATTGGTGTTTATATGGGAAAGATCCGTTCGCGGGGCAGCTCGATCAAAGGATTTAAAGGCATGTCAAGCGGTGTTGTGCCATGGATCAAGCAGTTGAATAACACGGCTGTGAGTGTAGACCAGCTGGGGACGCGCAAAGGTGCAATTGCCATCTATTTGGATGTATGGCATCAAGACATTGAAGCATTTCTTGACCTTAAATTGAACAATGGTGACGATCGCATGCGTGCGCACGATATTTTTACGGGTGTTTGCCTGCCAGATTATTTCATGGAAAAAGTAGACGAACGCGGCGACTGGTATTTATTTGACCCGCATGAAGTCAGGCAAGTAATGGGCTATTCCCTGGAAGATTTCTATGATGAAGAAAATGGGGATGGCACATGGCGCAGGAAATATCAGGAATGTGTTGCCAATGAGCAATTGACAAAGAAAAAGGTTCCGGCAATTGCGATTATGAAACGGATCATGAAATCCCAGCTTGAATCCGGCACTCCTTTCATGTTCTATCGCGATGAAGTGAATCGCAAAAACAGCAATCCGCACAATGGCATGATTTATTGTTCCAATCTATGTACGGAAATTACGCAAAATCAGTCACCTACGCAGTTTGTGGAAGAATTTATTGAAAACGAAAATACCATCGTCAAAAAATATCAACCCGGCGATTTTGTCGTTTGCAACTTAAGCTCCATCAATTTGGGCCGCGCAGTGCCGGCGGATGTGCTGGAACGCCTGATTCCGATTCAGGTGCGTATGCTGGATAATGTGATTGACATCAACACTTTGCCTATTTTGCAAACGCAGTTGACCAATCAAAAATACCGTGCCATTGGGCTTGGCACTTTTGGCTGGCATCACCTGCTGGCATTGAAGGGTATTGCGTGGGAAACGGAAGAAGCTGTTTCCTATGCGGATGAACTGTACGAAAAAATTGCCTATTTGGCGATTCAGGCAAGCGCTGAACTTAGCAAGGAAAAAGGCAGCTATCCGACATTTAAAGGCAGCCGCTGGGAAACCGGAGAATACTTCACAACACGAGGCTATACAAGCGATGCCTGGAAAGAATTGCAGGATACGGTGCAGGAGACCGGCATTCGCAACAGCTATTTGCTGGCAGTTGCACCGAACTCATCCACGGCGATGATTGCAGGATCCACAGCTAGTATCGATCCGGTATTCAAACCATTCTATTATGAAGAGAAGAAGGATTTCAAAATCCCAACGACGGCACCGGATATGGATCATCACACGTATAACGTATACCGCAAGAGCGCATATATTTTGGATCAGCGCTGGTCTGTCGCTCAGAATGCAGCTAGGCAGCGACACGTGGACCAAAGCATTTCGTTTAACTTCTACGTACCGCATAACATTCGGGCATCCATTTTGCTTGATTTGCATTTGCAGGCATGGCGTCAAGGCTTAAAAACAACGTACTATGTTCGGTCCACTGCAAATGATGTGGAAGAATGCGAATGGTGCCAAAGCTGATGGCTTGTGTTATAGGTTTGATTGGTCTATGAATGGGAATCGATAAAGTAAGGAACTTTATACTGAAAATGAAAATGGTGGTGAACAGGCGTGAAGGCATTAATTGCTTATTTGTCGTATAGCGGAAACACAGAAGAAATTGCCGAACAGATTCACGATTATCTGATAGCAGATGGTGTGACGGTCGATATGCATCAAGTCGGGCTGGATGCTCCTGTTGACGCCAGTAAATATGATTATATCTTTCTTGGGACATTCACATGGGATTATGGACGCACACCCGATGAAATGAAGGATTTTGTGCTGGAAGTCGGCTACAAGCCGGAAAATGTCGCCGTGTTCGGAAGCGGCGACACCCAGTTTGGCGGTGACGAACTGTTTTGCCGGGCAGTCGATAAGCTCGCCAAGTTCTATCATAGTAACTGGCCAGGACTGAAAATTGAACAATCACCAAGAGGACAGCAAGAATATCTTGTTGAATCATGGCTGGAAGGAGTTTTGCAAGATGCAAAAAGCTTTGCTTGAAAAAGCGAAAACATTGGAACCCCGCAACCCCAACAAATCAACTGGTTTGTTTGGAGGCAAATCAAGCGGTATATTGAATTGGAACGATATTGCCTACCCGCATTGGTATAAAATGTATAAACGTCTTGTAGGAAACTATTGGCAAGCTGATGAAATCAATATGTCCAGTGATGTAAAGCAATTTGCGACACTGGAGAAATCGGAGCAGGATGCCTATTTAAAAATTATCGGTCTGCTGTCGACGTTGGATGCACCACAAACACGTACTGCACTGCTTATTTCGCTGTATGCCACTGATCCATCCGTCCAGTCAATCATGGCAGTTATCGCCCAGCAGGAAGCTGTTCATAATGAAAGCTATTCCTATGTATTATCGTCAGTTGTTTCATTGGACAAGCAAAATAAATCCTTCCAATTTGGACGCAAAGACCCGGTATTGTTGAAACGAAATGAAAATCTCACCAAGCAGTACAATGCATTTGTCGAAGAACCAAACATTGAAAATATTTTAAAGACCATGGTATACACCGCACTATTGGAAGGAATGTTTTTCTATTCCGGCTTTGCTTTCTTTTATAACCTGGCAAGACAAAACAAAATGGTCGGCACGTCAACCATGATCAGCTATATCAATCGTGATGAGCTGGAACATGGCCGTTTCATTTCTGAGCTTTTCCGTGCGACATTGGCTGAAAATGCAGCATATAATACGGCTGAATTTACGGACTGGGTTTATGAAACGTTCAGAAGCAGTGTTGAACTGGAATTGGAATGGTCATCCTATGTACTTGCGGATGTGGATGGCATTGATTTGGATGAAATGAGCGGCTATATTAAATACCGTGCCAATAAAATGCTGCGCATGATGGGACTCAGTGAATTGTATCCAGAACATGTGGACAACCCGATGAAATGGATTCGGGCCTATGTGGATAACATTGACGGGACAAAAACAGACTTTTTCGAGCAAAAATCCCGGCAGTATTCAAAAACAAGTGATTTGAACGGCTTTGACGATCTATAATATATCCATAAACTCAAAAAGGATGCTCCTTCATTGGAACATCCTTTTTGAGTTGTGAAAAGTAATCGCCATCCAAACCGCATACAATTGCGTGCCACCCTTTTGTGGGTTTCTTCAAAACTCACTTAACGGAAGCAGCTGGCCATTTGAGGCGTCCACACCATATTCACAATCCAGTTTTCCACATAGCACATACGCTTTTTTGTCCGGGTTATAAACATAAATTGGGCTGATTTCCAGATGTTCCTGGAGTTTTTCAAATGCTTCCTTTTTGGAAATGACGACATCAGCCGCACTCGCATAATCGGCAAAAATATCCATAAACGCCTTCTTGTCGATATAATTGACTGTTTTCATTGTTTCAGGCGCGATAAACAATTTAATTTTATCCGCTATGATGCGTTCCTGCTTCACGGCCGTTTCTTTTAGTTCAACTATAAAATATCCATGATCCCGCTGAATAGCAGCCAGTATCCATTTTCCCGAATCATCCGGGTACTGTGCCTGTAAAAAAAGTCTGGCTTCCTTTATACAGCTGTCTGCCTGGGCTTTTGAAATCGGTAATGTATCAGGATCGGTTTCTTTGCGCTCAGCCATTTCTACGGTTACCTCTTCCTGCTGCAAAGGCAATTCTTCACGTGCAAAACCATAAGAAGCAGGTGATTCCCATTCTAGCAGAATATCTGGTTCGATACGTGTTCCGCCACTATCTTGCAAATTAACAGGAAATGTTTGCCGGCCATCATTTGTAACAAATATTTCTTCGATGGCGTATACAGGTACCCATTTTTTCTGGTGATCGACCGGAAATTCAACAAGCTTAAGTTGCTCCATCGAAAGTTGTGCGACGTTTTCCGGGAGAAGCGAAAATGGCTCCCAAATAATGTTATCTTCCGTTGGGAATACACCGTCTATTGAAAAATGGGTCAGCTTGTTGTTTTGAAAGGTTATTTCGATAAATCCCTCCGGATGAACTGCAATATTATCAACTGTTGCCCGGAAGCGGTATGTACCTTCGTTGGCCTCCGCCAGCTGGAATTGCTGTCCCCAGACCAGTCCAGTGAGACTTTCTATCCATTCGATGATACTTTCCTGATCGTTTTCCGGATAAGCAGAAGTTTGTTTGGCATATGAAATACCATTGACAAAAATCAGCCGATGCAATTTCTTTGTATGAAAATCTATTTCAATAACAGCCGTCCCCTCAGGGTTTTCATCCCCTGTTTCGCTGTCTTTATATTTTAGTGGAAACCACTCCATCGAAAATAAATAAATTGTCTCTTGCAAGGCATTTTTTTCTCGGTAAAGATGGCTATCATGCAAATAATAATTGTTTAGTCCATATTGTTCTTTTATTTCAGTTGCCATGCTTTCCAGTCGCTCGTCCATTTGCATACCTCCATTTCTTTCTAGTATAGCAAATTCCAAAAGGGGGCTTCAAAATGAAAGGCGCAGCGAGGTTTCTGGAAGGGGCTGTCGAGGTGAGAAATCGGGGAAAAAGAATGAACTATGGTGACTGGGGTGCTGTTCCGTGGAAGGGAAGTGACGAAATCAATGTGGAACTTGCTAAGAAAGTGCTGTCACGGCAGGAAAACAGCAAACCAATGAGGGAGTATCCGTGAGAGGGACTGTCGCGGTCAAAAGCAGTGAAAGCAGTCAGAAATGAGCCGAGAGAAGTGTGGTTATGACAGGCAACCTGCAAAAATAATGGCGAACTGAATTCATGAAAGTTTTACAAAAAAGAGCATAAGTCTGCCAGAACTGCAATGAACGACAAACTGGTGCCGATTTCGCTTCAAAAAGTCGTTCATCGGGGCAATGAACGACAAACAAAGTCCGATCTCGTCCCAAAATGTCGTTCATCAATACAATGAACAACAGACAGAGGACAAGGCAACATAAAAAACGCATTATCATCAAACTATAAAATGAGCAGCTGTCATCAAGAGACAGCTGCTTTTCTTAATTAAAATATATTTTCAGTCCATCGGCGATTGCACGAGCGACCTCCGTTTGGTAATTTCCCGTCTGAATTTTGGCCGCATCGTATGGATTGGTAACAAAACCAAGTTCTATTAATACAGCCAAATCACCGTTTGTGCGCAACACATGATAATCAGACTGTCTGATGCCACGATTTGTCATGTTGACATGTTGCATTAGGGATGATTGTATTGTCTGCGCCAGGCGCATATCTGGTCCGCTGCTACTATAATAATGCGTGCTTATGCCATTGACGGTTAATACCGGATAGGCATTGTAGTGCAGACTAATAAACGCGCTCGTATGATAGGAATTGCTAAGTTGCACGCGCTGGTCCAACGAAATAAACTGGTCGCCGGAACGGGTCATAATAACGGTTGCGCCCTCGCTTTGCAGTACATCACGCACTTTTTGGGCTGTGGATAGTGTCAAATACTTTTCTTTCATACCATTGGGGCCAATAGCACCCGGATCTTTTCCACCATGCCCAGCGTCAATGACAATATTAAATCCGGCAAGGGACTGCCTTTTTGCATGATTGTCAGATTGCTGATTTGTTTGTGTTGCCATGGCTGGTGTGGATGCTTGATTGCCATTCGCCGGTGCTGTCAGCCAGGCAGCAATCCAGGCGGTAGACCCATCATCAAGCTCAATTTGATGCCAATCGCCTTTTGTAGCTACGAGCTTGTATGTATCCCCATGTGATGCTGAACCAATTATGTTGTGATTTGTTCCAGGCCCGGTGCGAAGATTTACGCCATTGGCAGCAACAACAATGTTCGCGTTTGCCGATTGTGCGGTTGCAGCACTAGCTGTCGAATGGGCAGAAGCAGTATCTTGTTTTTCAGCCACTAAAAATTGCGATGCAACCCATGCCTCCTGACCGGCATAGTAGGTCATTACCCAGCCATGCTGTTCATCGAATGCAATGACAGTATCTCCCGCTGACAATTGACCAACAATCTGGGCATTACTTGCAGGGGCATTTCGTACATACAAGGTAGAAGCGCCAACTTTATACTCCTTGCCATCTTGTGCATTTACGTTTGGCGGAAAGATAATAAAAAATAACAGTAAACCAAAAACAACCATTGTAAATCTTTGCAAATTTGACATATGTACCTCCTTTAATATGAAACGTTGATGTACCTGTATCCTTTTTCCATTGGAATTAAACATATTTCCATAAAAAGGATTTTAAATAAATCGATAGAACCAGGTAAAATTTGCTAGTTTATTAGTATCTATCGTAACATAAGACTACGATTTGTAGAATATATTTGGAGAAAAATGTCTAAATCTAGTTCTTTATTCCTTTTTTGCCGTATTAACTGAACTCGCAAAAAGTAGTACCTGTTACGTTAATAAGAATTATTTTCTGATAAAATAGAAAGCAGCAATCGAAATGGGGGGCTTTGATGGGAAAGAAAACGAAAAGGATTGTGATAGCATTTGGATTAGGTTTTGCCGTGATTGTACTTATTCTGGCTGCAGCAACCTGGCGATACCCATTTTCCGGTATTAGCTTCCATCAATCAATTACATATAAACCGGACAAAGATTTTATCAACACCTACCTTCAGGATATAAAGTCCTTCAAACAATTTTATGACAAGCAGGATAAACGCGACGATGTTACGACCGATCGCTTGCAATATGTGCTAGAAACATATGAAAAACCGTGGCTGACATCATCTAAACCAATGAACATTACCAGGGACAAATTAGATATGATAGACATGCAGCTCCGCCAAACGAGTCATTCCCTGATCGAATTGGGGTTCACCCAAAATTATCATGATGAGGCGAGAAAATATTTAAAGCTCATGTTGATGGATTTTTTGGCCGTGCAAGATCAGGTGGAGCATCTAAAACATGCTACAAACGATTCACGCAAAGTGCTAAAGCTGCAAATGCGTAATTTGCAAATGACCATGGCAAGCAATTTCGACCATATGGTTACTTTCTACAAATTGTACAAAAATGCCAAGTAGCTTCGGGGAGATGGGCAGAGAAACTGATTTGTGCGCATCTTTTTTGATATTTGCTTGTATGTGTCTTTCTTAATGTTGGAGGATTGTAATTAAAATGGAGCTGAGCCGGTAGTCAAAAGGTAACTGATAAGGCGTGTCAGTGCCCAAACCCGGTAAAAATACAGCGCAAAGGTAACTGATAAGGCGTGTCAGTGCCCAAACCCAGCAAAAATCCAGTCAAAAGGTAACTGATAAGGCTTCTCAATGCCCAAATCCGGCAAATTCCCGGTCAAAAGGTAACAGACAAAGTCAAGTCCCAAATCCTGTGTAAATAGTTACAATGTTAACCACGTATGGTGGCAGAAAATACAGCCAAAATTACA
>NZ_JAROCA010000065.1 GCF_030732005.1 Tigheibacillus jepli
ATTTTGTGGTGAAACATTGTATATAGGGTTTGATGATTGACCCTTTTCTATTTACACAATTATACGGACTCAATCCTGATTCACTCTCAAAAGGGCACTGATGAGAACTGTTCCCCTGTAAATGACATGAACGTAGCCCTATTTTACACTTTCAAAAACTTCCTTCCACTCCTTGCACTGAAACATACGAAAAAGCGCCTCCTTAATATGTATCATACCAGGAGGCACGCTTCTATTGTAAATATAATTTGCGTATGGGCTTTTTTCATAAACCCAAGCAAGTATCTCTATCGATTACATCAAATGGATGGCGTGGAAGATGATACCAACCACGAACAACCCAAGAATCATCACAATTGGAGAGACTTTTTTCCGCAGCAGCCACATGCAAAGGAGCGTGAGCAGCAATCCGGCCAAACCAGGAATTAAGCTATCCAAGTTGTCTTGTAAAGTCGTTACATCATATTTGGTCAACGATCGACCTTCAGCTTGCTGTTGCAGTGCAGATTTGATTCCTTCAGAACCAGCAGGCAGCTTGTCCCAATCAATATAGGCACCTTCGTCCAGCTTTACTTTGGATACGGTTGGCGTAAATGCGACGTTCACCCATCGGTTGACCAACGATCCGAGAATGAACATCCCGAGTATGGATGCGCCTTTCGTAATATCTTGCAGTAAACCGCCAGATAAGTCGTCTGTAATTTTGGAACCGGCTTTGTAACCAAGTTCTTGTGTATACCACAGGAATCCCATCCGAATGAGGTTCCACAAAACGAAATAAAGAATTGGTCCTAGTATGTTACCGGACAGCGCAAGAGAAGCCGCCAATGCACCAAGGATCGGTTTGACTGTGAACCAAAAAACGGGGTCTCCTATACCTGCTAACGGCCCCATCATACCGACTTTAACCCCTTGAATGGCTTTATCATCAACCGGGGCGCCGTTTGCACGTTCTTCTTCGAGCGCTAAAGTCACACCGATAATAGGTGAAGCGACATATGGGTGCGTGTTAAAAAACTCCAAGTGACGCTGCAGTGCAGCTGCACGATCTTCTTTTGTCTTATATAATTTTCTGATCGCAGGCATGATCGAAAAAACCCAGCCGCCATTTTGCATCCGTTCATAGTTCCAAGAACCCTGAATGAACATGGAACGCCACCAAATAGCAATACGATCTCTTTTTGATAATTTGATATCCTCAGCCATCTCTATGTCCTCCTCCTTCTTTAATAGTCATCAATAATATCGCCTATCGGATCACCGATGTTTCCGTTACCACCATTACCCGAACCGCCGCCTTTTTTAGAAAGCGCGATATAGATAAATGCCAAAGCTAGTCCGATAGCGCCAAGTCCGATGAGGGTGATAGATGAAACAGTCGCTATAACAAAACCAAGCGCAAAGAATGGCCATACTTCTCTTGTAGCCATCATATTAATAACCATAGCAAAACCAACGGCTACTACCATTCCGCCACCGACAGCCAAACCATCTGTTAGCCAGTCAGGCATCGCTTGCAGCAGCTCTCTAACAGGACCTGCGCCAATTGCCAAAATTAAAGCTGCAGGAATTGCAATACGTAACCCTTGCATAATGATACCGATAATATGCAGCAGATCAACTCGTCTAGTGTTTCCTTCTTTCGCTGCAGCATCCATCAAATGTACCAATCCTGTTGCAAGCGTACGAACGATGATTGTCAATAATAAACCTGCAACCGCAAGTGGAACTGCAATCGCGATGGCAGAAGACACACCGGCTTGTCCTTGACCTCCCAAAACTAAAATAATGGCAGCTGCAACAGAGGCTAATGCAGCATCTGGTGCCACGGCAGCTCCAATGTTTGCCCAGCCTAGAGCGAGCAACTGCAGGGAACCACCTAGGATAAGGCACGCCGTCAAATTTCCTGTGACCAAGCCGATTAGCGTACAAGCAATAATTGGCTGGTGAAAGTGGAATTCATCCAATATTCCTTCCATACCAGCTAGAAATGCTACGATCACAACTAATATTATCTGGATAATATTCAAATCCATGATGATTAATCCTCCTTTTTCCAATAGTTAGGATCTTTTTTGATTGTCCAACTCTGCTTGTGCCCTTTTCAAAATTTCATCCATATTTCCTCTTGAATCGTTTGGAACTTTGCGTACGTCGAATTTCACGCCAAGTTCTTTCAACCTTTTAAACGTGTCAATATCATCTTGGTTAAAGGCCAACACCTTATTCGGCTGCACCTTGCCAGGTGAGTGTGACATCGAACCAACGTTGATTGTATCCAAAGGAACGCCGCCTTCAACCGCCCGAAGCGCATCTTGCGGGGTTTCGAAAAGAAGTAACGCACGCTGACCGCCAAAGTGCTGATCATCTTTGGCAAGTTCGATCATTTTACGAATCGGGACAACATGTGCTTTTACACCTGAAGGAGCAGCCTGCTGGATCAATTTTTTGCGAAGTTCATCCTTTGCTACTTCATCAGATACAACGATGATACGTGTAGGCAATGTATTTTTCGTCCAGGATGTCGCCACTTGTCCATGCAGTAGGCGAGAGTCAATACGCGCCAACACATATTCAAATTTACCGGGCGCACCCGCATTGGATGGCTGAACAGTTTTTGCAGCAGCATCAGCCGGTTCCAATTCTTCCGGTTTTACTTTAACCGCTTCCTTGGCTGTGCTGAGAATATGTGCAGCGATTTCATGCGCCGTGTCCATGGAGAAGCGCGATGAATAAGCTTCAATCAACATCGCTAAGTTCAAACCAGCGACGATCGCCCATTTATCTTTGTGTGCTTCCATCAAGCCGTTCGCTTGGTTGAAAGGCGTTCCACCCCAAAGATCGACTAAGAATAATACTTCATCCTGGTTGTCGAAAGAGGCGATTGCTTCTTCCATTTTTGCCTTTACGTCATCGGGTCCTTCGCTCGGCATTAATGTGACAGCTTTCACATTTTCCTGTTCACCAAAGATCATCGCCCCGGACTGCAAGATACCGTTAGCGAATTCACCGTGACTGGCAATGATAATTCCTACCATCTTTTTACCTCCTTATTAAGTTTGAAATTAATATGGCAAGCTCCTAAAGTAGCATTTTCCCCACCTGAAGCAGTTACATTCTCGGTAAAAAAGCAGTAAAAAAGCATGAGTAAAGAATGGTTGAATGCATTAAATGAAGGCAGGGGTAGAGAAGGACCCTTTTTCTTCGTTTAAATCACTTCTTTTTACTCATGCCTGATCGAATCAGTAACACGTTAAAAATAATTCGATTGCTATTTATTTTTGAAAGGGCTTTTATTACAACCTAAAATAAATCGGCTTCCAAATTACTTTAATGAGCTTCCATCAAGTATCTTACCACAACGGTTATTATCGTACCAGTTTTTTATACCTATTTTTTCTATTAAAAAGAGAGTTGTTTGCCTTCGCCTTTCGTAACTGTTCAATCAAGGGGATGTCCCAACAAAAAAAGACAAGTGCTAGCCTGTCTTGGATGGAATACGACTACTTTTTCTATTGTTTTTTAAGCATACTTTTGAAATTGCGTTTGATGACATCAAAGAAAGTTAATGATCGAACCATACGATTCGGATCCACATATTCACGCATTGCCCGGAAGACCCTTTTTGGATCTTTGGAAGAAAATGTATACGTACCATTGCGCTTCGTCCGGATGGCATAACGCGGGATCCATTTCCCCTTGAATAGGACCGAAGCGATCACGTAATCAACTTCTTCCCAAGGAATTTGAATATACTTACGAACATCGCGTTTGTTGAAGAATTCAAATCCTTTGTCTCCAATCATAATCTTGCCATATTCTGAAAGACTTATATGTGAGGTTGCATCAATCACTAAATCGACTTTTGTATTAATTGATTGGACCATTTTATCGACCCCATTCTTTCTTTTGGTACTGGTTATTATTATACACGCTTTATCTATTTTAACAAAAAATATAGAGGGTAAGTACTGGTTTTATTGGAATGGTGAAAGTTGATAATGCATATATTCCTTTTCAATTCTTTCCCATTCTACTTCCCGGGACATTTAACTAGAGCTATTCGGTTTTTCCGAATCGTTGCTTCCTCTATTAATTCCCCTTTAGGATGTATATTCTTATATGTTCAACAATTTTTGGAACACCTTTTTTTGAAACAGCCCAATATGATAGCATCGTTTAAACAGCTCACGTGCAGGGTGAAATAATTGAAAATGGTTGTCGTTAATATATGATGAAACAGTACGATAAATCGAATGGAGGTTTTTCCATGAAGCTTCAAAACAAAGTAGCAGTCGTCACTGGTGCGGCATCCGGAATGGGAAAAGCGATTGCAGAACTGTTCGCTAAAGAGGGCGCTAAGGTCATTGTTGCTGATTTGAATCTGAAAGGTGCTGAAAAAGTTGCTGAAGGGATTACAAGTCAAGGCGGCGTTGCCAAATCTGTACAAGCCGACGTCAGCAAATTGGCAGATATCGACAATATGATTGATACAGCAGTAAGCGAGTTTGGAACACTGGATATTCTTGTCAACAACGCTGGCATTATGGACGGCTTCGAGCCAGTAGGCGACATTGACGATGATCGCTGGGATTTGATTTTTGATATCAATACCAAAGGGGTTATGCGCGCAATGCGCAAAGCCATTCCAATCTTTTTGGAAAAAGGAAAAGGTGTCATCGTCAACACGGCCTCTACCGGCGGGTTGAATGGTGCCCATGCCGGTGCTACTTATGGTGCATCCAAACATGCCGTTGTCGGGTTGACAAAAAACACCGGATATATGTATGCCGACAAAGGTATCCGCTGTAATGCCATTGCGCCAGGCGGTGTGGAAACAAATATTGGTTCATCGATGAAAAACATAAATGAATTTGGCTTTGAGCGCACCAAGCCAGCACAGGCTGTCATGCCACGCACCGGCAAACCAGAGGAGATTGCTCAAGTCGCCTTGTTTTTGGCCTCCGATGAATCTAGCTTTATCAACGGTAGTGTCATCGTGGCCGATGGCGGATGGACCGCAGCATTTTGATTGGAGAAAGTAAAAAAGCCTTCATGTCTTTCGTGATATGAAGGTCTTTGAATAATCTTTGCAATGATAGTTGTTTAGATAACTGAGAGTCAAAGATGCAATTGAAGATACAACACGAGTGCTTATCTGGAATAATAATTTTGATAGTCCAACATTTTATAATCGAAACGGATTTTCACGCCTGTAAAATTGATTCAGTTATAGCTCCGTTGGTGGTTTCTTTTGAAAACTGCGCGCACTATCCTTTAAAAAGTTGCTCCTACACTGAACGCTATAAATAAGTTGGCCATTTTTCCCACTTTCCCTTCTTGTAAAATAGAGGCTTGAACAATCTCTATTATAATGGAAAGTGATTTTTTTGGTTTAACCTCTTGTTTTCCACCCGCATAGGTGGTTTATTGTTTCGCCAACTGCAGGCTCAACTGACTAAAGTCGTAATAAAGCCTGTCACCAAATTATGGTAACAGGCCGTCTTCTCTTATAATTTTACTCGTTCACTATACATATCGATCAATCGCTGATTATGCCCATCAGCACCTTCAATATTGCCACTCAGGAAAACTGGTGGTTCAAAATCGCTTTCTGCCATATACTTTATGGATTCTGCAAAAATGGCATTTAGAATTGCCGAGCCAATGACAGTGGAACTAGGTGAAAAGTTTACCTTTACTTTGTCGTGTGATAATAGTGCATCTCCAACCGGGGCATGATTATCGATTACTAGATCCACTGCATCGAACAAATACTCTCCGGATGTATGGCGTGATGATTGACTGGATGAATATTCCTTTGAAGTGATCCCGATAACGAAGGCTCCCTTTGCCTTGCCAAAATGCGCCACATCGACAGGAACCGGATTTCTTCCCGAGGTCGAGATGACGATTAGTACATCTTTCTCACGGATATCCTGTTCTCCCATAAATAACTTCGCATAATCGTTTTTTCTTTCCAATTCAGAGGAACGCAAAGCACCTTCATGAAGCATAAGCGGCTCATGCAAAATTGGATGGATGGGAACAAGTCCACCTGCACGATAATAGACTTCTTCAGTCAATATATGTGAATGCCCGCAACCGAATAAATGAACCACTCCACCATTTTGAATGACATCGGCTACTTTTTTGGCTGCGTTATTCATTGCTTCATATTCATCTTTTTCTACAGTAGCCAATAATTCATTGATTTTGTCAAAATATTGATTGATCATAATGTTTTCTTCACCTCAGTGATTATTTCGCGTACTTTTGATGGAATTGTCTCTCCCGTTTCTTTATCAATCGTCGATCCAAAGATGTGTGGCATGAACAATTCGATATCAATGTCTTTTACACCGGAAATAATATCCTTGATATTGCTTGTATCGATTCCTCCTGCAGGTTCTATTCCACGGATTCCTCTTTTAGCTGCTATTTTAGTCAAATAGATTAGTTCCTCCAAGTGCTGTGTTCCCTTGATTGGCATCATTTTGATACTTTCTATTCCAAGCGCTACAGCTATTTCAATGAAAGCCTCAACTTGGAGAATTTTCCCGGAATTAGCCAACTTTATTGTCCCAACCTCGCCTGTCGGTTGTACAAGCGCATTGACTAACTGTTTTGGAATATCTTTGCCCTCCAAGTATCCTTTGGCATATTGGGAGGTTTCGAATGGCTGGTTGATATGACCCGGATTAGAAGTAACAGCGATGTCTAATACTTTTTTCCAGTTGGCTGCGTTTCCTCCACCACCAAGGCCGATGCTCACCAGCTCGGTTACAGATTTTAATTCAGCAACTTTTCCTGCAGCGGCTTCCATCGATTCAAATTTATCTGATACAATCCCCGGGACTACATAATCGGAACCAGCTTCCATTATTGCAGTGGCATTGTCACGATCACTTGCTAAAAAGTTAAACAAAAACTTATCATAAAGTTTCTTTTTCAAAACAGTCACCCTAACTTTCTATTGCTTTCTATTACTTCTCTTTTATCATCTGGAACATATTCTCCAAAGCAATGTCGATTATATATTTTCCTTTTTCTTTGGTTGCAAGGCTGGCATCACCAAGGACAGCTGTTTTTGTGAATTCTTCCCAAGGCGTAGGTGTTGAGTCCGCATGCATTGGTATGTCTGGAATATCCGTAAGTGCCTTGTCCATGTCCACATGTTCCGGCGCCAAATATAGCATGTAAGATGTTTCGATTTCACAGGCATGGAAGTATGTGTTGTGTGCTGAACCTTTTTCCCGGACTTCAGACGCAGCCTTGTTCATGCCAGGATAGAAAAAATAAAATACACGCATCCCGGGGCAAGATTCATATAACACACGTGCAGCTTCTTTCAATGCTGTTTGGTTCCCTAAATGCCCATTGACCATAGCGAATGTCCCGAACCCTTGTTTATAAAGGCTCTCACCAATATCAACAAGAAAACCGATAAGAGAGTTGTTGCTTATATTAATACTCCCGGGAAAATTGCGAAGGCTCCATACTTGGCCATAAGGCAATGTTGGCAGCACCAAACCATTTACACGCTCCGCCAGTTTTGTCGCTAACCGCTCGGCAAGCAAATTATCCGTTCCAAGTGGCAGGTGAGGGCCATGTGCTTCCACAGCCCCAATTGGCAAAATGGCCACGTTGGATTGATTGATTTTTTCTTTTATAACAAAAGAATTCTCGTATTGAAAATTCATTTCTCTTACACCACCATATTTCTTCAGAGTTTCATTCTTTACAAGCGAAGTAACGCTAACCTAATTCTTGTAACACCAGGGACCTATTTTTTAAACGCAAAGCCGCGTGCAGGATTTTTAATGAAAAATTTATCGATTAACATCTCGCCGTCAAAGCCATTTTTATTTGCTTCATCAATGAACCGCGGTACCCAGTTACCGATTATATTTTTTAAACCCAATCCATGATCGTAATGTTTGTAGTAGGATTTTCTAGCTGTATCCCCACTGACCAATATTTGGTCTTCGTACCCTTTTTCTACCAAATTCAATATGCACTTAATGCGGGTACTTTCAGGGGCATATTTGATTTTTGAAATGCCATCGAAGGAAAGCAGTGCGCCTGTTTTTGCCATTTGTTCATGGTAATATGGATCCGGGTTACGGTCCATGTGGCCAAAACTGATATATTCTAAATTAACACCTTCACTTTTTAGTAACTCGACCTGCTCAAGTCCCATCGTCCCTGCCTCTGTATGGGAATGCAACGGAGCCTTGGTCTCATGATGTGCACGCGCTACCGCACGCAATGTCTTTTCTTCCAAAGGGGTTATCCTGTTGTACCCTGTTCCAAATTTCACTTGGCCACCGCGAATATTCGTTCCTTCTAGTCCCTCTTCAATTTCACGGATGACAAAATCAGCAAGCTCATTGATAGATTTGGCATCAATCCACTCATAATACGTGTTATAATCACCGACTACCTTTTTCACATGTTCAGGTAGTTGGGCATCCCATAGAAAGCTCTTATTGAATCCTGCCGTGCCCACGATGGTTACCCCTGTTTCCTCGGCAATTTCTTTTACCGCTTGTACATCACGGCCATAATCGACTGCAGTTGCGTCGACAATTGCTTGACCCCCTAAATTTTTGAAATCTAGTACATCTTGCTTGGACTTTTCTTTATCATCTAAGAGCAGATCATCCACTTCGTGTTCTACCCAATATGGCGGGCGGCAGACAATATGTTCATGTGAATAGGTAAAGCCTAATTTCTTTGGATCTATATCACCATGCATTGTTCTAATAAAACTCATGTTCATCACTCCTGAATTGATTTTTTTATTAATAGAATGGGAAAAGGGAGAATGGGCATCTCCCTTTTCATTTCTCTATTAGAAAAGCAATTGTGCTAACCAACGGACGATTGGGCCTAATACAAACATGTCTGAATCCGCTGCCCACATTGCCGTATCTGGAACAGTATCTGGCAATAGCATTTTCACCATGATGAATTGTCCCCATGCCACGACAGTAGAAGTAATGAAACCAGCTATGATGGCACCTCTAACACCCCCAGTAGCATTACCAAACACACCTGCAGTCGCAGAGTGGAAGAACAATACAATCATTGTCGGAACAAATACGTAACCAACTGTATTTCCCAAAACAACCAACCAAATCAAGGCTCCGACGAATGACCCTAAAAACCCTAATATGACCGCATTTGGTGCAAATGGGAATACAACCGGACTGTCTAATGCAGGTTTCGCACCAGGGACAATTTTAGTTGCTATACCTTTAAATGCTGGCACCATCTCACCGATAAACATCCGCACACCCAGTAATACAACTGCAATCCCTGCGGCAAAAGTGAACGACTGGATGATGGCGTACACGATGAAGTTCTGTTCTCCGGCTGCTTCTACTAACGCTTGGGATCCTGGTGTATCTTTAAAGGAAATGATGATCGCACCGATTAAAAACAGTAATCCCATTGTCAATGCCGTAATGACATTGGAATCTCTTAAAAATTCCAGACCTTTGGGCAGCTTGATTTTTTCAGAGTCATTTTCTTTATTACCAAGATACTTACCTGCAAGGGCACTAAGCAATGAAACAGAAGCGGATGTGTGCCCTAATGCAATATTGTCATTGCCCATGATTTTACGCATGAAAGGCTGTGTCAATGCTGGTTGAATAGTCCAATATAATCCCATAAACACGGCAAGAAAGATGACAAGCTTCCCAAATGAAACATCACCGGCAGTTTGGATCACAATACCTGCAAAAATAGTCGTCGTCCAGAACATCATATGACCAGTTAAATAGATGAATTTGAGTCTAGTAAACCTGGCTAATAAAACGTTAATGACAAATCCTAACGTCATTGCTAATGTGACAGCACTGCCATACTTCGCGTTAAACCCTTCTTGTCCCATGAAATCCCCGAGAGGCTCCTCCGAAAGATTGAATACTTCCTTCCATAATGGTTCAAACACCGTAAGTGCATTAGTAATTACACCTGCACCCGCACTAATAATCAGAAAACCAATGACAGCTTTAAAAGTTCCGCTAATTACCTGACTCGTACTTTTCTTTTGAAGTAGCAATCCTAAAAGGACGATGAATCCTAGCAAGATTGCTGCTTGACCGAAAATGTTCGTTGCAATCCAAAAAATGACATCCATTCATATCCCCCCCAATACCTAATTAATCCGTGACATTCTCATCTATTGCCTTGTTTATCTCATCCATATCAAAATAGTTATTTACAATGAAGACCTTTGCGCTATGGCCAACGAGACTTTCTGCAAGTTCGTTACTGGTGATAATGTAATCTGCTTGCATACTTGAAGCTGTAGAGACATCTGTATGCTCGACATCTGCGCTAATCCCCTTATCTGCTAGGGCCTGTTCCACATTCATTTTCAAAATTAAACTTGTTCCTTGTCCCAATCCGCATACAGTCAATACCTTAATCATGTTTATCGCTCCATTTCCAAAATGTTTTTTATATCTTCATAATTTGTAGCTGATGTCAATTTATCTACGTTGACAGAGTCGTTTAATAGCGTCGTCAACTTTTGCAGTAAGATGAGGTGCTCATCACTTGATGATGCACCAAGACCGAATACAAGGCGTACCGGGTCATTTGTAGAATGCCCGAATACGACAGGCTCCTTCAGCTGCACAAGAGACACAGACGCTTCCTTCACTCCATCTTCAGGCCGTGCATGTGGTATTGCTATGTTCGGAGCCAACACGAAGTAAGGGCCATTTTCCTTATATGAATTCCTCATCGCTTTAGTATATGACTTCTCCACAAGTCCCTCATCCACTAAGAGATTTCCGGCAGCTTCAATAGCATCTTCCGCATCGGCCACTTCCAGACCAATCTTTACAATGCTTTCTTCCAAAAACTTCATCAACTTCACTCACCTTATCATGCTGTTAATTTCACACTGCGCCGTATGTTTTAATAAGTTCAGCAATTTCATTTGCATCTGTCGCATTCATTACTTGATCTTTGTTCTTTTTGTCCGAAAATAGTTTCGTAAGCTGGGATAAAGCTTTTAAATGCTGTTCATTATCTTTTGAGGCCAAAACAACAATGATTTTTGCGGGTTTTCCCAATATATCGACTGGCTCTCCCAAATGCAACATGCTTATTCCTGTTTTCACAACGCCATTATCCGGATTGGCATGTGGAAGGGCAAAGTGTTCAGATATGATGATATACGGGCCAGTTGTTTCCACATTTTCAATCATCTTGAATATATATTCTTCTTGGATATATCCTTGTTGTAGTAATGGCTCGGCAGCAATGCTTATAGCCTTTTTCCAATTAGATACGTGTTTTTTTAATAAAATCCTATTTGGCGGTAACAGTTCAAAGAGGTTAGGCTTTGACGCTTCACTTTTCATATTGAGTGGAGGATGCAAGTATCTTCTGAGTTCCTTGGATAGCGCTTTGTCATCTTCTATCACCGCATATCTTTCCACAATATCCATGATTGTCTCCACCGAGTAAATTTGCGTCTTTGGCGAGGATTCAAACAAGCTGTTCACCTTGATCAACAACTGCTCTTTGTCTTCATTATTTAAAACAGGGTTAATGACAAAGACTGGAACCCCTTTGTCTTCGAGCGGTATCGTGGATACAATGAAATCAGCATCTAAATCCATTTTTTCATATTCCCTTAGTGATGCTACTCCGATAGTTTGGATATCCGAAAATAACCCTTCCAGTTGGCTTTCCAGTAGCCTTGATGTACCTAATCCATTCGTGCATACAATAAGCATCCTTTTTGTCGTTTGCTCAAGCATCACACCTTCTTTTCGAAGCCACCCACCAAAATGCATTGCAATAAATGCGACTTCACTTTCTGCGATGGACTGACCAATCAAATCTTCAAAATGATGCACGACCTTTTTTGTTAAATGAAAAACCTCAGGATGATTTTGTATGACTGAGTCCCGCAATGCATTTTCAATTTCAATCCCATATTTTATTCGGTAGTATGCAGGCTTTAAATGTAGCAACAAATTTTGGATCATTTGTTGTGGCTCCTGAAACTCTATCGCAGCATACAATTGAAAGTCTGAAACCATTTTCTCCACAACCTGCAATAATTCCTGCATCTCTTCGCTCTCTAATCTCGTACGAAGGTTGTAATTAACTTTGGCACTTAAAAGAAACCTCGTGAAATAATGGACTTCATTATCCGGAATCGTCATATTCAGTGACTCGGATAAATGTTTACAGAGTAAATGGACGCCTGCATATTCATCCGTTGTTTCAATGACTTCCTTCTCAATGGAGTCTACCTCCACAAACTGTTGTTGAGAGATTCGTCTCAAGAAAAAGAAAAACCAAATGACGATATTATCCAAAACCTCATCCGTAAATTCAATCATGAATCGTTGTTCATAATCGTGTATTAACTGACGTAATATGCCTATCAATTGTGTATTAAAAAGTGAATAAGGCCGCAATGCTTGGTTCCTCTTGGAAGCATCTTGTAAGTAGGATAGGGCGTCATACCATCCTTCATGCGGGGTGACCATTGATAGATAATTGATTAACAACATTCTTATCTTATTTTCATTTCCCCTGATGGTGTATCCTGTTTTTCGTTCTGCATGAATGCTTAACTGGTAAGCTTTGACTTCCTCCTTCAACTTTTTAACATCCTCAAGAATTGTGTTCCTGCTTACTTGAAAGAGATGCCTGAAGTCATCTAAAAAACAAGCTTGATCCGCTCCCGCAGCATGAATGAATATCCAAACCTTCCTCTCTGTAGGAGAAAATTCATAATAAGTCAGTCCAGTGAAAGAATAGTTCCTTATTAGTTCTTTTTTAGTCGGCTCATCTATATACAAGCCCTGTCCTCTTACCTGTTTGACCTTGGCAAGGCGATGTTCCGCCAACCAATCATTAACTTTTTCAAGGTCACTGTAGATTGTGCGTCGTGACACATTTAGCAATGCGGCAAGTGCCTGTACAGTAACGTATGAATCCGCTTTCGAAAGTTGATTTAAGATTGCCATACTACGTTGATCCATCATTATCCTCCCAATCAATAGTTCATTTGTAGTATGTCTATACCTGAATTATAATAAGATTTCATCCTTAAGATAAGACCAAATGAACCACATCAAAGTGTGCAAAATTGTACTGATAAGTGCAGGCAGACCTAAACTTGGATATTCCTGTCTACCAAACATTTGTAAATACTTTGTCCGTTCACTTATGCTTTTCCAAAAATAAAAACCCGGAAGTTTATCCGAGTTTTATTTACAATTTACATTATATATTACCTCTCACTGCGTTAACGAATTCGACTGCTTTATTGTAATCTACTACGTTATATTCCGCTTCATGTGGTTTTTCAGCAAAAGCAAAGGAAATATTCCCTATTGTGGTTGGGTCCAATCTCCTTGATTTACAAGAACTATGGTATTGAAAAATCCCAGTTTTATGATAGATATTATTACAGTTCAAAGCAGTAACCCCACCGCCAGCCAGAATTTCGATTTTATCTCCGTAGTTATGCTGCAATTCCGCTAACAACTCCACCCCGCGCTCTGCAGTTGAATTTAACCCAGCCGTCAATACCCGCTTTACTCCCAAATCAATAAGTAATTCTATTGACCTGAAAGGATCTTTGACCGCATCAAATGCTCTGTGAAAAATTGCATCCTTATTACCTTTATGAATCACATCTATTATTTTCATATTCTTTTCTTTATCAATATTCCCATCCTCATCTAAACACCCAAATGCCACGCCCTCAATATCATACTCTACCATAAATTCAATATCCGCAAGCATCGTGTCAAGTTCATGTTCATTATAATTGAATCCACCCGGACGCGGCCTGACCATGACTACAAGGGGAACATGGCAAGATTCAACTGCCAACTTGATAGTCCCAAGAGAGGGTGTTAATCCCATTAAATACATGGCGTTGTTTAATTCTATACGGTCCGCGCCTGCTCTCTGTGCGATTAAAGCATCCACTATACTGCCACAACATATTTCAGCGACTTTTTTCATGCTACTCTTCTCCCTTTTCCAGTATTTTGATCGTCCTACATACACTATATACCAGAAAAGAAATGAATTTAAGGCCGCGCGCTATCATGCTATCTTTCGTGGGCCATTACTTTCCTGTCTTTGTGAAAGAATGTGGGGATTTATTTTCAGAAATAAAATGAACAAAAAAGCACATTATTCCAGATTTCCCGCTGGTTTAAAATGAAAATTGATGTCTGGAATAATGTGCTAACCCCCTAGTGAATTGAAACTATTACTTGACTATTTAGTGTCACGAAATTATAATACCCTTATTCATGCAAAATATGTCAAAAAATATTTATTTTTCCTATATGGACTATTTTTGCACTATTAAAACTATAAAAGCATTCTCCAACAACATTCTGAGGAGGTAATTAAAATGGGAGTAAAACATCATAATCACCCGTACATGACTATCCATGATTTTAACCAGCACAGTCATATCGGATGGGACAATTCGTTAAAGCCAATAGCCGAGGTAGATTCTGGACAAGTTGTCTCTTATGAAATAACAGAATCCTCAGGCGGGCAATTTAATAAACATTCTACTGTAGAAGATGTTAAAAATATGGACTTTTCAAAAGTTAATCCGACTGTCGGACCTGTTTATGTAAAAGGTGCAGAGCCTGGAGACACGTTGGAAGTAGAATTACTGGATTTTCAACAGCTGGATTGGGGATGGACCGCCATCATTCCGGGATTTGGTTTGCTCTCAGATGACTTTAAAGACCCTCAGATTAAAATTTTTGATTTAAAAAATAAGAATACCACACAATTTATAGATGGAATTAATTTGTTCATGAAACCATTTCCGGGAACGATAGGTGTGGCACTGCCGGAAGAAGGTAGTTTCAGCGTGGTGCCCCCTCGAAAAAATGGCGGGAATATGGATATTCGTCATTTGACAAAAGGAGCAAAACTTTATCTCCCCGTTTGGGTTGAAGGGGCTTTATTTTCCATCGGTGATACCCACGCAGCTCAAGGGGATGGCGAAGTTTGTGGTACCGCCATAGAAGCTTCGATGGAGACTACGGTTCGTTTCAAGCTCCATAAAGGAAAAACAATTCAAGAACCACGGTTTGAAATTCCCGGCCCACCAACCCCTGAAGCAGATAGTTGTGGGTACTATGTAACAACCGCTCATGGTGAAGATATGTTTCAAGCATCTCAAAATGCTATTCGCTATATGATTGAGCATTTAGCAAGAGAGTACAAGATGACTGAGCAAGAAGCATATATGCTTTGCAGTGTAGCGGTAGATTTGAAAATCAATGAAATTGTAGATGCTCCTAACTGGCTTGTGTCCGCATTTTTACCAAATGCTATTTTCAAGTAAAGGTAGTTCAACAGTTTAATAGACATAAATTCAGATTATCTTCTAATTGTCCTCAAAGGTAAAGGATTAGCTCCTTGGCTTTTGGGGACAAACCTATATTTTGTCACTAATATTATTGGAGCCAAAGTGTTAATCATAGATAAATTTCAGTTGAATAAGGGGGTTTAATGAATGTCTAAAGATTCATCGTCAGTTGAAAGATTTGGGTACAAGCAGGAATTAAAACGGGGGTTGTCGTTTGCAGACATTCTCATTTATGGCTTGATCTTCATGGTTCCAATCGCACCTTTTGGTGTCTATGGGGAAGTTATGGTAGGGGCAAAGGGAATGGTTGCACTTGCCTATCTTATCGGCATGGTCGGCATGATTTTTACCGCACTCAGTTATGCCCGTATGTCTGAAGAATTTCCGTTGGCTGGATCCGTGTATTCCTATGTTGGCCGGGGATTGAACCATCACATCGGATTTATAGCAGGGTGGTTAATACTGTTGGATTACATTCTTATTCCGACGTTGATGTATGTGGTAAGTGCTGCCGCGTTAAAAGGTGTGCTCCCCGGTGTTCCTTCAGGGGTTTGGATCATTGTATTTGTTATTATTAACACCGTCATCAACTATTTTGGTATTGAAATGACGGCCAAAACGAATAAAGTTTTTCTCGTATTTGAATTAATCGTACTTGTTTTATTTTTAATATTTGGTATCTATGCCGTTGCAAGTGGCGTGAATGGGGCAGAATTCTCCTTTGACCCTTTATTTAATCCAGATCAGTTCAGTTTTAGTTTGGTCCTAGGTGCTGTTTCCATCGCAGTACTCAGTTTTCTTGGTTTTGATGCAATTTCCACACTGTCAGAAGAATCAAAAGGTGGCCCCAAAGCAATCGGGCGAGGCATGGTATTTTCTTTACTGTTAGTCGGTGTTTTGTTCATTGTACAGACTTGGGTAGCAGCGCTGATTATTCCGGATTTTAAGTCATTCTCAGATATTGATACGGCATTTTATGAAACTGCGGAGATAGCTGGCGGCAAATGGCTGGGTGTTCTAACAGCAGTGGCAACAGCACTTGCATGGGGGATTGCAGATGCCCTTGTTGCCCAGGCAGCAATTTCAAGGGTTTTATACAGTATGGCAAGGGATAAAAAACTGCCACATTTCTTATCAAAAGTTCATCCGAAATACAGAACACCATATGCAAGCACCTTGCTGGTTGCCGGTATTTCAGTAATACTAGGGTTTGTGTTTTTAGGCGGCATTGACAAACTGGCATCTCTTGTGAACTTTGGTGCTTTATCCGCATTTTTGCTGTTGAATATCAGTGTGTTTTATCATTTTATCATCAAAAAGAAAAGCAGGGATTTCTTTAGATATCTGATTCTGCCATTGATTGGCTTTATTATCGTTGGATTTGTATGGGTCAACTTCGGCACAAATACAAAAGTGCTTGGATTCAGCTGGCTGGCCGTAGGGATCCTGGTAACCATTATCGTTGCGTTAAAAGGTAAGGATACCACAATCGATTTGGATTAAAAATATGAAGAATTAATAAATAGAATAATAACAGTACCTATTCATTCTTATTCAATTGTAGCCGGTTGCTTGCTTTGGTTATTTTCCATCATCATCTGTTTTTACCTATGTTTTTGTTTTATTTCAGACACGAGGCTGGGACAAAACCCCAGTAATAAAAGAGTGGTACTTACCAACTTCTTGGTGAATACCACTCTTTTTATGTA
>NZ_JAROCA010000066.1 GCF_030732005.1 Tigheibacillus jepli
TTCTCTCCTGACTTTTATTAATTAAGCATATATGACCTTAGCGAATCTGTCCAACTAAGTGTAACCTATCCATATAGCCAAAGGATTCCATTTTTTCGGTATAGCGCAATTCACAACTATCTTCCGTTAGTGGTCTCATCTCATAAGCTACCATAAAGTCATTTTTATTGCTGGTCGTCCGATACTGATAAGATTGATTGTTGGTGATATCTTCAATTCGAATCGTAGCTTTGGAATTTTTCGAGAAAGTCTTGACATATTTGAACCCTTTCAGTTGTTTCTCTGATATCTTTTTCCCTGTTTGGGTATGAATGTCAGATAAAACTGAATCGATAATTGTCTTATAAAGAAATGAAGCCGGCACATTCATTTTTCTTACTATTTCCATCAGATTCACCTAATCTTTTTCCATTTTATTTTTCCGCTTTGCTCTAAAAACGATAAAAACGCCAATGATAATAAGAAATAATGCGGTAGTCATATTAAGGATGTCGTACTTTCCTGTTTTAGCATTTGCACTAAATAATAAAAGCAGACAGCCAATGCTAAGAAGAAATAAACCTCCTTTAGCCATGTGAATCCCCCTTTTTATTTAGCTAGGAGAACATCGAAAATACAGAACTGAACCCCACGGCTGTTTTTTGATGGCTGACTTTGCCAGTTTCGATGCCTTTTCCAAATCATCCACGTTCGTTTCAAAATAAAGATTGATACCCTTTTTTTCTTTGAAAAAAAATTGTGTTCCGTCTTCATTATGGTTATTCAATAATTCAATTATTTTATCTTGTTGTACAGCAGAACTGATTTCAATCATTTTTTCCGACTCCTTTCCATGTTAGAAAACCCGGCATTCGCTATTGGCTAGCGAATGCCTTCGTTGCACTATGCAGAAGGAGGAATTTGATCCTTTCCTTACTGCCAAAAAGAAGAGTGGACCCTTGTTCCGCTTCTCATAATCACGATGAGCTGTCGAACGGACTAGAAATCCTTTCGTTCAGCACGTCATAACCGCGATGAGCTGTCGAACGGACTAGAAATATTTCCGTTCCGCACGTCATAACCACGATGAGCTGTCGAACGTGATGGAAATCTTTCCGTTCCGCACGTCATAACCGCGGTAAGGGATCAAAAGTGTCTTATCACCCTATTCATAATAGGTCCATACGATGGAAGTGGCCCATTAAGCATATTTCTCCTTCTCGTCCTTCGTTTCTTCTCCTGATGCCGGATTCATCTTGTTTGCTGCAATAACGAATGGAATCCAGATGGCGAATGAAACAGCCATACAAACCAATGTAACAATCGGTGCACGCCAGTCAGCTCCTGTAGCCAGGAAGGATAACAAGAACGGCGGCGTAACCCAGGCTACTTGTTGGGAAACTGGTGCGACCAATCCCAGGATAGTCGCAAAGTAACCGATGGAAACGGATACAACTGGTGCAAGCAGGAATGGAATGAACATGATCGGATTCAATACAATTGGCAAGCCGAACATGATCGGTTCATTGATATTGAAAATCCCCGGCCCTACAGATAGTTTAGCAACGGTCCGGTAATCCTTTCGTTTCGAGAAAAGGAGTAAAGCGATAATCAATATAATTGTTCCGCCGGATCCGCCATACCAGGCGTAAGCATCAAAAGAACCGCGAACCCATTTATACCCCTCAGCGATTACCAGGTCAGCACCGCCCTGCTGGAACAGATTGACGTTTTCCAATTGGGCAACACCGAAGACCCCTTCCAAAATCGGTGCAAGCACATTCGGTCCATGGATTCCGAAAAACCAGAACAATTGAACGAATAGTGTGACAAGGATAACTGCCCCAAACCCTTGAGATAGTCCAAGAAGCGGCAGTGCAATCGTTTCTTGCAGCCATTCTAAGAAAGTCATATCCGGTACAATCTTGGAAAATATGAAATAGAAAATCGCAATGGCATACAGTGCGACAGTTGCCGGGATGATTGCAGCGAAAGCTTTGGAAACAGCTGGTGGAACAGATTCCGGTAATTTGATCGTGAAATCCTTCAGCATCAATTTAACAAATATCATTGTCGCAACAAAACCTATAATCATTGCAGTGAAGAAAAGGTTGGCATCCAAGTTGCCTAAAGGGAGCCAGCCCCATCCCGCTGCTGTGATGTCAGTTGTCGTGGCCGTCCAACCGGCTTCATTTATGGCATCTACAGTCCCCTGATCCAAATTCAAGCCTGTAATTGCGCCGGAGAAGGAGAATGTAATCCCGCCAATCGTAGCGGCCGTTGAAACAAGTCCTCCAGATAACCCGTTCACACCGTAGGCCCTGGCAATATTATACCCCCACGAGAATACGAAAATCAAACCGGCTATTGCAAGGGTCCCATTCCAGACATATCCATTAATCGCAATAATCTCTCTAATGACCGGAATGGTACTTCCATCATATCCTTTAATGAATTCCGGCGGCAGGTCTCGTATAAGTGCATTAATCATGACAGCCACAGAGCCGGCCATCGTTGCTGGGAGTGTTCCGATAAATGCATCCCTTAGGGCGACAAGGTGCTTTTGACCGCCGATTTTACTTGCAATAGGAAGAAAATACTTTTCCAGCCATGCAGTTAAAAATTGCATAAAAACCCTCCTTTTAAATAATTTTCAAATCATCTTGATTTATTTCTGGTAAACCTTGTCTTTTTTCAATTGCCCCTTGTTTTCCCCCTTTGTTTGATTTATATTGACTCTGACAAGTTCATTCTACCATGAAAGCGCTTGATTTTATGTTATACTTTTTCCGTTTGATAACGGAAAAGGGTAAAGGGAACTATTATTCTCGCGGATATGACAATATAACGGGGATGCCTAAATCTCAGCGTTGGGCATTTCAGTTTACGTATTGTCCGATGAAAGGATTCTGGTTGTATTCACTTCGAGCCGGGTATAATGTTTAAGGGGTAACATACGAATCTAATGAAAGGAGATTTTGGCATATGTGCAACTGTGCATGGCGCAATAAAATAAGCCAAACAAAGGGAAATGTCAAGAACAATTGTTCCCTGATAAATTCGACAAGAAATGACAAAATTCGGTAAGAGACAGTCCCCCTTCACTACCTTCACTCAACCATTGCAAGGTAAGATGTTTCACTTCGGATTTCTCTTTTTGCAAGTTCCCAATTTTTATCGGGTTTCATAAAGTCCGTGCCATATAATTCTGTCAGGTGGTGGTCGTAATTATCGGGAATATGAACCTTGCGTCCATATAATAAATTGTGGGTCAGTTCAAAATTTGTCATCACATTCTCATAAACCCTCAATCCCCCATATCGCCTGATACATTCATTCGGGCTTAACCCATCCATCGTCTCATAGTCATACATCACAATTTTATTTCCTTTTCTATAGGCATAGAAAATGTCAATGCGCGCCGTTTTAAATGTATATGTTTCTTCAATCAACTCCCCTGTCAATAATCTGGCTCTTCTAATCAGTCGGAATCCATGTTGGCGTAAAACTTTTTCCAGATTGATATCCCGGTCTTGTACGTGCATGGCCACATCAATATCGGCATCATGGGATATTAATCTCTGTTCCCTGACTGCACCAAGTAATGTGCCGAACTCCAGCCAATACAGATAATGATTTTTGTCCATGATTGAAGCAAATTTTTTTATCGCTGATTTGGCACTCAACCTGAATAAAAAACTGAGCATGTTGAGGTAGGGCCTGCGTAAGAATTTCTTTGCATATCGATACACACCTAATTTATAGAACAAATCTGTTAACAAATGATACATTGTTCATCCTCCTCGTACTGCACGATCGTGAATGATTCGCTTTATCCATTGGACAAGAATAAGTGAATCGAAATGAGCTGTTGAATCATTTTTACAGTTTATCAAATCCATGCAATGACCTGTCAAAAACACGTGCAAGTATCAAGTGAAGATATAACAATGAATTAGCAGTGTGGGCCGCTTTTTGATTTTAATTGGTTAAATGTTCATTGCGAACACGGGCCTGATTTTCTTTCAGCGCGGTACTTCTTTTGACAAGTTCCATTTGATTGCGCCACTTCCAGCGAAGCAAAAAAAATCAAAAGCATCCCCTTTTTCGTCTGCGGTACATAGCTTTGATAATGGATCTCCTCCCGGCCGCCGAAGCCTTTTTTAAATTTGTTGATATTTTGCTGTTCCTTGTTATGCACATCAAGAGACAATCCAAGGAAATCATAGACTTGATAAGCTTTTTGCTTGAAGAAAATCATATCCTGCCAATGCAAAAAACGATTCGCCCTGCCGATCGCAATTGGTTCGATATCATTCTCAGCAAATCTGCCCGAGCAGGAATACAACATTGTGGCTCTTTTGCCATCTGTGATATAAAGGTGACTTGCCAGTTTCTGTCCGTGCTGATGAAAAACATGGCTGATAACAAGCCGGTTATTTTTTCTTAATGCCTCTACCTTGTCTTCACGGCACGCTTCAATTCCTTTTGCCGCGGCAAAAGGATTAAAGAAAGCGATAAATGCCAGGACATCTTCTCTCGTGGGCGCTTCAATATGCTGTACAGAAAGCTGATCCCTGCCTGCCTTGTTGATCTGATATCTTGTCGTCCGGTTCATGTCCTTCCTCAGTTGCTCCTCTGGCAACGTCAGATCGATGCAAAGTGTTTTGGTTTTTTTATGGAGGGACGTTTTTTTGTCCACCTCAATAAAATGGGATTGTTGGAAGTAGCAATGCACGTCGGCTTTTAAAATCTGCGTATCATATCTTAGCGCTCCATAGATATCGTTGACTGTAAAAAAATATTTTTCCCATTGGATTAACATGACATCACTCCTGGCATATTCATTTTATATTTTTAATCCAGTCTTCATTTTGTCGTTGAGGTCTTACTACCAATTACACGGGAACTTCCTTTTTTCAACTGAACACTTTATGCAATTTTTTTGTAAAACTTGCACCTGGTTGCGCCACAGACTCAGCTTTGCATTTCCTTGCCTACAACTTTTTTTAATTAGTTCCAGCTGATGGCGCCACTTCCACCGTAAGAATAAAATCAGGAGTACCCCTTTTTTTGTCTGAGGAACATAACTGTTATAGCTGATTTCTTCCCTTCCACCAAAACCTTTTTTGAACTGATTGATGTTCTGATATGGTTTGTTGTCCCCATCAGAAGACAGTCCGAGGAAATCATGGGTGCGATAACCCTTCTGTTTGAAGAAGAGAATATCCTTCCAGTGCAGATACCGGTTCGCTCTCCCGATTTCAGCCTTTGTAAACTCACTTTTCACAAGTCTGATGGAAGCGGAATAGAGCCCAAACGCTTTTTCACCATCCGCAATCATCAGGTGACTCGCCAATTTCCGACCGTCCCGGTGATAAACACAGCTAATCACCAACTGATTATTTTTTCTTAGCGACTCTATCTTCGCCTCGCGACACACTGCAATCCCTTTTTCCCTGGCAAATGTATGAACAAATATGAACAAAGGCGCAAGCGCCCGTTTAGCAACGTACAAACTGGAGCCTTCGCAATGAGATAAAGGAAACACGGTGAGCTGAAAGCGAACCGATGTTGACTTATCGTAGTGCCAGAATAAACTCCCTCGACTTAACATCGCACGAAGAAAAAGTGTTCTTCTTTTTCAAGGAGAGAAGCATGAAGTTTGGGGCCGCGATTACTCGCCCCACCGAAAACCATTTGGGGCTGCGGTTACTCGCCCCATCAAAAAGCCCTGCTAGTTGCTGGGCGCTGGAGCCGGGCGTGGCTGTCATCCAAAAGTGATGTTCATACAGCCTGAATTTTATACTTTCTTATAACTTAAAAAAATGCATGAATTCCTTGACATCCTCTCTCGTAGGGGTTTCGATATGTAGCACGGATAAATTGTCCCGCCCGGCTTTGTTAATCTCATAGCGGGTAGTCCGATGCATTTCCTTTCTGAGCTGTTCCTCCTCCATGTCCAAGTCGATACAAAGTGTTTTGACCTTTTTGTAAAGCTTCATCTTTCTATGGGGTTCCATATAGTACGGTTGCTGAAAGTAGCAAGTGATATCAGCCTTGGGATTGGGTTGATTTCCCTGGCCGCACCCATAGATATCGTTAATCGTGAAAAAATATTTTTTCCACTGACTGAGCATGCCATCACTCCTTGATGATTCAACTACATACTTCCGATTACCTCGTGCTTTGATCCATTTTTAGCGTTTTCCAATATATCAGCCGCCAGCTGCTCCATTGCCATGCTTTCAAAATGGTGAGATTTTTGGAGCAGCCTGAAATGACCCAGAATTTTCCGCAAAAAGTCCATGTTCTCATCCAGTTGGACGCCAAAATTATGCGGATGCCACCACAAATGATAAATCTCCCCATTCACTGCAGCATGCGTCATCGCATTCAAAATACGCCGCAATCGCATCTTTTCCAGTCGATTCAGTGAGGTGGATACCGGTTTGAGCTGGCGACTTCCCATGATATTGACAGGTATACCGGCTTCTCCATCAGGAATAGGGTAAGTCTGTGGGCCGAACAGATCGATGTAAGTATCAAGAAACCGCAATCCCCGTTTAAAAAAATTACGGCGGTCGCTGCCTTCCATTCGATAGATCCAGCCCTGCTCATTCCCCCGGTAGGCATGGATGCCAAGCGTACGGCATGCCGCCAAATACGATTCATTCACCTGGTTTCGCGGGAAGACAAAATTGTGCTATAATTCTAAAAAAACACTGCATAAAGGCAATGTTTTTTCATACAAATGTCCTAAGTACCAAATTTTAGGAGTCAGTCATTTGAATAAATTGGGTAAAAATCCTGAAAAATATCATAGCATGTTGGGCAATCGAATTGTGAAAATTTGCCCAGTCTGTTATTATTTTCAAAAAATGAATGCCTTGCAGTTCAGCAAGACGTCTCGTTTATTTATTTTGTTTATTTTGCATCATAGTAATAATAATTGTTCGGTTCGGATTTTTTCGCAGCCATTGGGCACTACGCCGAGTAATTTTGCTTTTTTATACCATATAACCCTTTTTAACATTTTGGTGAGAGACCTGATTGTTTTGGGTACCCAAAATTGGAAAAGACCGCCAAAAACCTTCAGATTTGGCGGTCTTTTCATACTTCTATATCGCATTTCCTTTTTCAGTCCACTTCAGAACAGGTGGATTTTTCACTTTCATTTCCTGTTTTTTCTCCCAGTAATCGGGTTCGGTGCCATCGGCTTCTGTATCTTGAATCGCTTCTATTAACCATTTATTCTGTACTTTATCATAAACAAGGGAGTATGTTCTCAGAGCCTGATAGGAGGCGTCTTCAAATTTTTTCTCGCCCTTTATTTTCACTTTTTCATTGTACTTGACGATTGCTTCGACCTCTGCTTCCCATTTCCCGTCAAAATAGCTGATATCCATGTCACCTTCATTAATGGTGGCGCCCAAATACTGGGATTGGAGTTCGTCAATGCCCTTTTTGATCAGCTGGAAATAGTCTTCCGAACCGTCGGTAAATGCAGTTTTGAATGCCTCCGTGCTGGCGGTAAAACTGTCCGCCTTTAATCCCGATGTTACAAATTTGGATAAGTTTTCATTGAATGTAATCGCCGTGCGCATGATGTCTTTTCTGACTTTGTCATCATCATGTGCCAATTTTTCCGGGTCGACCGTAATCGTCACTTGCGGGTTTCCCCAAACGTCCTTCTTTTCCTTTTCCTTGAATACGCCAAGGTCATTTTTTACGGATGTTTCCACTTCATATTCCCCGGGCAATAGCGGACCGAATGCATCATCTTTCTTTCTTTTACTCAAGGCATCTTTCAAGCCTTTGACATGGAGCGCGATTTTATCCGTCTCATTTTGTCCGCTAATTTTCAATGCGACCGTTTTTGCTTTCAGCTTATACACTGGAAACATGCCCATGTCTTTTCCGTCTTTGATCAAATAAAGCTGTTCACTCTTATCGGAATAGTTGTCGTCTTTGATTTGCTTTTGCAAGCTGTTTTTAATGACTTCAAAACTATTATGATTCGCGTTAAGATAATTGACCAAAGCGGTTAATGTATTTTTTTCTACGACAGCCTTCTTGTCATCGGGAACGATTATTTCCTTCAGGATCGTTGTGTTTTTTTGCTTGACCGCGTCAACAAAACGATCGACTACTTTTTCCGGTTTATGATTCTGCTGTAAAACGATGAAGCTAATCAAAAGAATCAAAACCAATGCAGCTATACTGGATATGAGAACAGTTTTCTTACGCATTGCTTAGTATACCTTTCCTTCAGCAAAAATTCTCGGCAAATCTTCGGCGCCATAATCGGATGCATCAATGGTCCATTTTCCGTCCTTTTGCACCATTTTGACTTTTATTTCTTTCCCCGCTTTTGGCTCGAGTTTGTTCAGCATCGTATCATATTTCGATAAAGTATATTCATTTGCTTTTTTCTGGTTGTATCCTTTTTTTGTATTGTATTCGTGGCGATAATCGGACACGAGTTGCTGCATATCATTTAAAGGCAGTCCAGTGTATTCCAGGCTGACAGCGCCTTTACCAGAGCCATCATTCAGGATAGTTTCTGTATGTAATTCCCCTTTTTCAGCCAAGGTGGAGCGAAAGTTGTTATAAAATTTATCGATGTATTTTTCCGGGACGCCATCATAGTAAATACGGTTAATGTGTTCTTTAAATGCTTTCTTTGCTTCATCTTGCAGGTCAGCTTTGTCTGCCGCAACGAGTTTTTCATAATCTGCGTTATCTTTATCAAAATAAATGGTTTCAATATAAGCTGTCAGCGCTTTTGCAGGATCATCCAAGGCTTCCAAACTATCATTGTATTTGGAAGTATCCAGTTTCAATCTGGCCTCGTCTTCCTCGCCCTTATCCGACATCGTACGAACAGCTAATTCATATTTTTTATCCTTTTCCACCGTAAAGACGACCTTGATCGTTTTCGCTTTCTTTGATCCAATTTTGCCACTTTGTGTATCTAGTGAATAGGTTGCATCGGAATTCGCATCCAACTCCTCGTCACCATCGTACAGCTTGAAATTCTGGGTCGGAGAAATATTCAGCCCCGAATCGGTCCGGTTCTTTATTTTTAATTCAATTGCCAACAGGCCGGTATCTCCATCGGAAGTACCTTCATCATTATCTAATTTAATATAGGATGCATTTTCGATGGAAGCTTCCACCTGCTTGCTTTTTTCCTTTTCTGCAGTATCCTTTTCCGCAGCAGCTGATTCTTTTTCCCCTTTGCTGCAGCCGGCTACAATGATTGCAAAACATACCAAGATTACAAAAACTATTTTTTTCGACATTTCTCTTCTCCTATCTTTTTGTTGTAGGATTTTCACCCTTGTAAAAAAATGGCAACCTCACAAACTGTGCATAAATTATTAAGCTAACTCAAGTATAAGGAATGCAGTTTGGCACAGTCAACAGCATTTCAAGCGATTTCATCAAAATGAGTCGAAAGGACCGCTCTGAGTTAGTACAAAAGGACTACAAGTAAAACAGGCACCAGGACAATCCGGAATTGTCCTGGTGCCTGGCATATGCTAAGAAGCGACATCATACCCGTTTGCTGCAGTTGCTTCCTGTTCCCAAATCGCATCCGCCCATTCGGGATGGTCGATAAATGGATTCCTATTTCCCTGCAATTCTTCAATGACATCGTTGCGATGCATTTCAACATCATCCACCGGGTCCTGTTCATTCCACTCCAACAACGTGGAAAGTTTGCCCATGTAAGGTGCACTGCCATTTCCGAGTATTTCATTCAGTTCTAGGTCTACTTTGTCTTCTGCTTCGTAACGGACTGCCATGTAGAATATCATCCTGGCTACATCACCTTTTACACGATTCGGCGGCTCCCAGGAAACATTTGTCATCTTGCAGCCGTCACAACCTTTGACATCGCTTCCGCCATTGTCAAAGTCCTTATTCCCTCTGGCACTGTTTACTTGTACGTCCGTTGGTCTTAGATGGTGTAAATCCGTGCCCGGCCCTTTGCTTGTGCCGAAGTTGCCGTGCGATTTTGCCCAGACATGCTCGCGATTCCAATCACCGACTTGTCCGCCGCTTGCGTTCTTGGCGCGGGACTCTCCTGAATACAGCAAAATGACATTATCCGGATTGGCCGGATCCTCATCCGTTTGTTTCAGTGCATCCCATACCTGGCTATAGGACAGCACACGCTGCTGTTTGATAATATGATGCAAGGATGCTTTTAATGAAGCACCGGTTTTGCCATAAGCGTCCGCGTAATAGCCGCTATGTTCATCACCCGACCCATCATCATTAGCGTCTTTTGCTGTCACCGTTACTGCAAATGTCGCTTTCGTTTCGGCCTTTGCATCCGATGCAGTAACAGCGACAATGTAATCGCCCTTGTCTAGCTGTAGTGTCAGATTTGATCCTGCCACATCACCGATTGTAGATGCGAAAGTTAGCCGGTCACCATCCGGATCGGAGAAATAATCTGCCAGATTGATTGTCGCTGTTTCGCCCGCTGTCAGTGTAAGACTTTCAAATGGCATGTTAAGTACTGGCGCCTGATTTTTTGCCGGATCCTCAGGAGAGCCAATCCGCTTTCCTGAAGAATCCGTCACCACAACATCTTCAGCTTTGGCACCTTTGACAAATGCTATTTCCCGGATATTTTCCGCTCCTCTGATTTCGGCTGTGCTCGATCCCCAAACAACGACTTTGGCAACCTTTTCGCCTTTAAAATCAGCCACAGCACCCGCATATTTATTTTTCGGCTGCAATGTCACGGTTGTATGTGCCAAACCTTTTCCTTGCAGCTGTGCATAATGTCCGCGCAAATATATGCCTTTTCTGATTTGTGAGGCGGCATCCATTTCAATAGACGCGCTCTTTTCATGTACCATCAGTTTGTTCGCATGATAGTTTTTCAGTTTGTAAATCTTATCAAATTCCACCGGTTCGCTTTTTTCGGCCCGCAAATCGATTTGTGCCAGTACCGGATCATGGTCACTAGCACGGCCATGCATTTCCGTAAAGTCGGCGTTAATATGCAGCATATCGATTTGTGTTGCATCAGCGAGGTTATTGGAAACAAGCAAATGGTCCAGCACCTGTGAATTGCCTTGGAACACGTAGGAATAACGTTTTTCCTCCGGTACTTTTTCCACCATATTGGTCAGCTCGTCGCCTTGTAACACCTGCAGCGGTCTGGAAAATTCAAAATCATTCATATCGCCAAGCACAATTACATGCTCATCCGGGTTTTTCTGTTCGATGTCTTTTACGAAGCCATTGACAATTTTAGCCAGTTTGACACGCTGTGCCTCACTGCCAAGCACTGGCGGTTGATGCTTACCAAATGCCGGTTCGTCACCGCGTTTGGAATTCAGGTGGTTTGCAACGACGACTACACTTTCACCATTGAATTCAAATTGGGCTGCCAGCGGCTTGCGTGTATCCGCAAACGCCGGATTCATTGGGTCAATACGTCCCGGATTCAGCGTCAATTTACCATTTTCATAGGATGTCGCTTCCGTCGCGGTGCCGTGTTTTCCATCGACCATGGAAACCCTGGCCGGATTGTACAAAAATCCAACACGGATATTGGCATCTGGTGCGCCACCATCCTGGTTGTATTCCGGATCGATATTGGCATATGCATAGGTCGGCCCGCCTGCCTTTTTAATTTCCTGGATCAGACGCGCATAGCTTTCGGATGCATCTGCATCATCTGGTCCTTTGGCTTGTCCATTATTGTCCTGGATTTCCAATAGACCGACAATATCCGGATTATGCATGTCCTGGACAAATGCACGGGCAACGTTTTGTGCTTTTTCATCCGGTGTTTCCGATCCGCTCGTGTTGGCGGAAAAATTCTCGACATTGTAAGAAGCAACCGTCAGTTTATCCGCATCTTTTGTTAGGCTGGTTGGTCGCGGCTGGGTAGTTCCTTCTTTAAAGCTCGCTTGTACCTTGTCCAAATCGGCATATACTTTATAATTGGAAAAACCGTAGTTGACCACACCGGTAATCGGCTGGGTAAATTTATCACCGGTTTTTATTGCGAAGTCCCTTGCGTCGTTATTCGGATACAGCTTAAATTGAATGATTTGCGCGTTCGGACCGTCCGCTGTCAAGCGTAAGCCGCCATTGATCGTATCAGTTGGGTATTCATCCGTCACCACCGCCAAGTCACCATGCTGCTGTGGTGCTACCGCTTTGGAAGGTTCGACAGCTACAAGCATGCCTTCGAGGCTTTCCCAATAATCGATTGCATACTTGTCCGGCTCAAACGTATCCAAGCCACTTTTTCCAACAATTTTATCTGGAATGTCGCTGGACGTTATTTTAACCGGTTCTGGCAAATCAACATCATGCTGGAGAACGGTAACTTTTCCGCCCCTGTCATCCCGTGCATTGATCTGTGTAACCGGCAAATCTGTTTCAGCCCTGTCATCGTAGCCATCGATATGGTATTCGTCGACTTTTCCGCTGACGCTGACCAGGTCGCCAATGGCTACTGCTTCTGCTTTCCCGGTGTAAACGACCAGCCCTTCAGATGTACGCTTATCCCCGTCGTATTTATTTTCCGGTGCTTGCATATGGAAATAATTGGCGCCGCGAATGTCGTATTGATACGTGACAATGCCTTCGATATTTTCAACCACACTGCCTTTGAGTGGCGATTCATGCGCTGCACCTTGGATATCATGAATTTGTATGCCAGCTGCAGCATCATACACATGGTATGCAAATGCTGTCACACGGCTTGTTGACAGGCCATCTTTTTTAGCGACCGCCTTGATCGTCATATCCTTGTCCACTTTAATCGGCGCGGTGTACATTTCCCCGTTTTGTACTGGATTGCTGCCATCCGTTGTGTAATAGATGGTTGCACCTGGGGTTCTCGATGCCAACGTTACCTCGCTGCCGGATGGAATCCTGCCGGCGTCCGGTGTCGCGTAAACCGGCTGCACCACCGACTCATCAGCAACAATATCCACTTCGCCGCGCGGGATAAGCTGCCATGTGTCATCGTACTGTGAGACAATGCCAGTTACTGCATCATACGTTGCGTTGACGTCAAGCTGCAGGGAATTTGTCTCGTCGCGGACGATGAATGCATTCCCTGCTGCATCCGTCACGGTGTAATTCGCCCATTGTCCCCCATCGTCAACGCTTTGGATGGTGACTTTTTTGACGGTGGCAAGTTCGGATTCATGTGTGTTTAGTTCGTTGCCGTTTATGACGACCGGATCCGGCACGCCTTTTGGACCGGCATTTTCTGTCAGGCCTGCACCATCCAGCTGCAACAAGCCATGGTAATCTTGCAACTGGCCGCTGACCGTAATTTCATCCCCCAGGGAAACCGGCAATGATGTTGGCCGCACAGCAATGCCTGCGGTGTCATCCTGTATATGGATGGTGTTTTTCAATTTGGCTGTCACGATGCCTTTTACCTTTGCAGCACCTGTTCCTTGTTCATGTGCTTGTGCAATTGTGATGCGTTGCTGATCATCACCCGGTTCACCTGGATCTGTTATGCCATCCATATCGTGAGCACCAAGGTAGATAAACGTATCTTTCGGATAAGCATCCCATTCTTGCGCCGGGTCAAACGGCTGGTCGAAATGTGGATTGCCAGCTGTCACGCTGCTTTTGCGGACGAGTGTGATGTCGCTTCCCCATTGTTCCCTTGCCCCTACTTGGCCGAAGGAGTCGATTGCTTTATCGGCTTTTTTCAAAACAAGTGCGTCGTCCCCATTAAAATTGGTTATGGCGGAATTTTCCAGATTTCCCTTTGCTTTCAATTCTTCGGATGCCTGTCCATGATAAATGACAAGTGTCTTGCCATGTTCTAGTTCACCAGTCAGGGCAAGGCTTGACTGCACAGTTGTCTTGCCATTGGCATACAATTCGAGCGTATATTGGCTGAGGTCGACTGTCTCGCCTGTCCCGTTGAAAATTTCAATGGCTTTGTTGTATCCGCTGCCTTCCACGTATTCCGTAATGAACAAGTCACTTGCAAGCTGTTCATCCCGCGCTGGCGCGATAGCTGTGGTGTTTTTCAAGCCAGCATGCGAAAAATATGCTTGCAAATTTCCGGAGACGATCACTTTTTCTCCCAGATGTTGCGGGTTGGTTTGCAGCCCCCAATCAGCTCGTAAATTTTTCGGCAATTGGACGTACAACATCTTGCCGGTATCTGTTTCACTTACTGCATCGGCAATTGCGAAATTGTAATCATCCGTTGCCGTTTGCGTCACATTGTCGGTGCTTTTCACATGGCCGACAATATACCCCTTTACTGACGCATCGCCGCTATTGTTTGCAATCGCATCTGCAACAGATAGGGCGTCTGTCGGTGGGGCGGCAAATGTTGCTGCAGGTGCTAGCAAACTGGCAATCAATAAAACAATCAAACTAAGACTAAAAAACCTGTTTCTCCCTTTTGCACCCATTGCTTCCTCTCCTTTGTTTGGGACAGAGGGACAGGTCCCTTGTCCCATTGTTAACTTACTTGGGATAGGCTTGTCGGGCTCCTGTTCAGGCGAGGGGAAAATGCCTCCCGCTTTTTTGCCGTCCTGCTACCCGTGTAGAAAAATATAGCAAATTGTCGTGAAAGTAAGATATTTTCATTATAAAGAAAGTGGTATATTTTGGATATAGGTAAAAAGTTCTGTTCTATTTTTCTGGTGTTTGTTTTGGGGGGCAGTGCAAATGGAGTGGGGGAGTGCAAATAGAATCGAGGTAAGTGCAAATTGAACGGAGAATACTGCAAATAGAATAGGGATTTCTGTAAATAGAAGGGCGTTCCCTAATCCTCTGTGTTATCAACACCGCAATTACTACACCTGTCGTTTTAGTTAATAATTACATTTTGGGACAATTTGCCGTAAAATTGATGCTAACCAAGTTTTTTTGGATGCGATATAATTGAGATAAAACAAGGGACGGTACAATGAAAAAAATTTACGTATTTATTTTGGCTGTATTTGCCATCACGATCATTTTTGTTATCAATCATACAAACACAAAGAAACAAGAACCCGCCACAGTTAATGAGGAAACTGCAGCTATTTTTGTAGCTAAAAACGGTAGTGACCATCATCCAGGTACCAAATCAAAGCCTTTTCGCACACTGAAAAAAGCAGCCGAAGAAGCTCATCCGGGAACGACGATTTATATACGAAAAGGAATTTATCATGAAAAACTGATTGTCAAACACAGTGGCACGAAATCCAAACCAATCACTTTCAAAGCGTATAAACAGGATAAAGTGGTTCTCAGTGGAAAGAAGCTGAAAAATGATGAAGGAGATTCTTCCCTGGTTAGCGTCCACAATAAAAACTATGTAACTATTGATGGCTTAACCATTCAGGATTTGTCTACTAATTTGGCAGATGAAACAGTGATAGGAATTTTCGTTTCCGGCTCCAGCAGACATATCACATTGACAAATAACCATGTCCAGCGGATAAAAACGTATGCGGATGAGGGAAACGGTCATGGGATCGCCGTTTATGGAACGGGTCCGATGAAGGATATTCATATTCTGTATAATACGGTGGAAGATTTACAACTCGGCACAAGCGAATCGATTGTTTTAAACGGAAACATCGATGGATTTAGCGTGGCAAATAATATCGTACGACGAAATGATAATATTGGTATTGATTTGATCGGCTTTGAAGGTACTTCCAAAAATAAAAAGGCTGACTTTGTACGTCACGGTGTTGTAAAAGGCAACAAAGTCCATGACATTTCTTCCTACGGTAATCCGGCCTATGGTAAGGATTATGCTGCCGGCGGTATTTACGTAGATGGCGCAAAATATATCGATATTGAAAACAACACGATTTTCAAATGTGACATTGGAATCGAGGCAACCTCGGAACATGCCAAGAAATATGCTGATCATATACATATAGTAAACAATACCATTTATAACAACTATTATACCGGCATATCGATTGGCGGGTATGACGAAAATCGAGGAGGTACCAAGCATTCCGTTATCTCCAAGAATATCATTTACCGAAATGATACAAAGGGGCTGGATGGCGGTCAGCTCTTATTGCAACACGACACGCAAAACAATGTGATAGCAAAAAATATAATAACCGCCGGACCATCTCGGATCTTCATCGCCAATTATTTTACAACTAATCAAGATAATAAACTCGCAAACAACGTATTTCATCGAGAAAAAGGTAAAACCGGAGTCTGGGTATGGAAAGATGAAACGTACACTTCATTTAAAGGGTTTAAAGATGCTTCGGGAAGTGGTACAACATCCAGTTACCTCGACCCGCTCTTTAAAAATGCGAATAAGCATGACTTCAGGCTGAAAAAGAATTCGCCTGCGAAAAAAATCATTGAGTAGCTGTTATATTCTGGTGTTTCCACGCGAGTTCCAGCTGGCTTGCCTTGATTCTGGCGGTGCTTCCATGGTGCCGGATGGATTGCCTTGATTCTGCTGACGCCTCCATGGTGCCAGATGGCCTGCCACGATTCTGCTGGCGCTTCCGTGGTGCCGGACGGATTGCCTTGAAAAAATGGCAAAACTTTTTTTACGTTCCCGTGGGAGTTTATTTTATATATTGACCCCCGATGGACTACCAAATGATGCATTTTTTCTTCCGTTCGGTCGCTCATAACCTTGATGAACTGTCGAATGAACGGTTTTTTCTTTCGTTCGGCAACTCATAGCCTTGATGAACTACCGAATGATGCGGTTTTTCTTCCGTTCGGCAGCTCATAGCCTTGATGAACTGCCGAATGAACGGTTTTTCCCTCCGTTCAGCAGCTCATAACCCCGATGAACTGCCGAATGATGGAATTTTTCTTTCGTTCGGTCGCTCATAACCTTGATGAACTGCCGAATGAACGGTTTTTTCTTTCGTTCGGTCGCTCAAAGCCTTGATGTGCTACTTTTCCTGCCGTGACAGCGCACCCTTTGATCCAAAAGCAAAGGCGTCGGAACTGGTCTTGACTGTCGCTTAAGGTGTTATGAGCGCCACCCCAATGTTTATAAGAAAAAAATAACCTCTCATATGCTTTAGTGATATGCTCCCTATGTAGTAGACAGAGAAATAATAAAAATTCTCTAATACTACATAGGGAGCATTTATTATGTCTA
>NZ_JAROCA010000067.1 GCF_030732005.1 Tigheibacillus jepli
TTTTTGGGGGAAAATTAATTTTGCGTAATCCTCAATCCTATGTCCTGCTTGAAGTTTGAGACATCGCAATTACCTCAGGGCATTTTTTCTTATAAAAAATAACGGGCATCATGTTTAATAAATTGTATGTGTGGTACAACAAAGACTGAAAGACAAAATCTACTGGAAAGGAGAATTATTTAAAATGGCAAATAACAAAATGTCACGCGAACAAGCAGGTAAGAAAGGCGGCGAAACCACTGCCAAAAAACATGACAAGGAATTCTATCAAGAGATTGGTGAGAAGGGCGGAGAAGCAACCGCTGAAAAGCACGACAAAGAATTCTACCAAGATATCGGTCAAAAGGGGGGAGAAACCACTGCTGAAAACCATGACAAAGAATTCTACCAAGATATCGGTCAAAAAGGTGGAGAAACTACCGCTGAAAACCACGACAAAGAATTCTACCAAGATATCGGCCAAAAAGGTGGAGAAACTACTGCTGAAAACCATGACAAAGAATTCTATCAGGATATTGGCGAAAAAGGCGGAGAAGCCACTTCCAAAAATCATGATAAGGAATTCTATCAAGAGATTGGACAAAAAGGCGGAAGAAGCAATAGCAACAGTAATTCCTGACCAAACAGCAAAAATTACAATGCAACGAATAGGGATTCGTAGCCGCGAATCCCTATTGTTTTGTAGCTAAAGCCCTTCCGCTACTTTCATTATAAATCATAAAAGCGCGCAATACAATGCAATCGTCCCGCTTTTTGATTATTTAATTACCTCTACACCGCCCATATAACCACGCAATACTTCCGGCACAACAACAGAACCATCCGCCTGCTGGTAATTTTCCAAAATTGCTGCAACAGTGCGACCAAGTGCTAGGCCGGATCCATTCAATGTATGCACAAATTCCGGTTTTGCGCCTGCTTCCCGGCGAAAACGAATGCCGGCACGTCTTGCCTGATAATCTTCAAAGTTCGAGCAAGAAGAAATTTCCCGGTATGTTCCCTGTGCAGGAATCCACACTTCGATATCATATTTTTTCGCTGCAGTAAAGCCTAAATCTCCTGTACACATGCTCATGACACGATACGGCAATTTCAGCAGCTGCAATACTTTTTCCGCATGACCGGTCAATTCCTCCAGTGTCGCATATGAATCTTCCGGTTTCACAAAATGCACAAGTTCCACTTTATTAAATTGATGCTGACGGATCAATCCACGGGTATCCCTGCCGGCAGAACCTGCTTCCGAACGGAAACATGCACTGAAAGCAGCAAATTTTTTAGGAAGATCTTCCGCTTTTAAAATTTCCTCGCGATAATAGTTCGTCACTGGAACTTCGGCTGTCGGAATCAAGAAATAGTCAGTATCTTCCAGTTTAAAGGCATCTTCCTCAAATTTCGGTAGCTGACCTGTTCCCGTCATGCTGGCGCGATTAACGATATATGGCGGAAGAATTTCCTCATAGCCGTGCTGGTCGGCATGCAAATCCATCATGAAGTTAAGCAATGCCCTTTCCAGTCTGGCACCAAGGCCCTTATAATAAACAAAACGACTGCCAGTTGCCTTACCCGCCCGTTCAAAATCGAGCACATTTAAATTCGTTCCGATATCCCAATGTGCCTGTGCTTCAAAGTCAAACGTTGGGATTTCCCCCCATTTGCGTACTTCCACATTGTCCTCTTCGTCTTCGCCAATTGGCACACTTTCATGCGGTATGTTGGGAATCGACAGCATAATATGCGCAAGTTCTGCTTCAACAGCTTTTAACTCCTTATCCAGTTCGGCAATTTGATCACCGACTTCACGCATTTCCTTAATTACCGGATCGGCGTCCTTGCCCTCCTTTTTCAAAACAGGGATTTGCTTGGAAGCTTCATTTCGCTTTGCTTTCAGTGCTTCCGTTTCATTGATCAATTCGCGTCGTTTGACATCGATTTCGCCAAAGCGCTCCAGCTCGGTCAAGTCCTCGCCGCGATGTTGCATTTTTTGTTGCACTTCCTCAAAATGATTGCGTAAATATTTCATATCTAGCATGTGAAACGCCTCCTAATAATAAATATTTGGGTAAAATGTAATTTCATCCAGTGGTGCGTTTTTTCTCTTCCACTGTATATCGGTTAAACAAATGGCTTTTAAAAATCGCCATTAAAAAACTCCCATCCCTAAATAATTAGGGACGAGAGTTGTATTCCCGCGTTGCCACCCTGATTGAAGATAAAATATCTTCCGGCTCCATGCAAATAACGGAATGCTGCCGGGTTTTGTTACGAGCAAATGCCTTTGGCAAAACCAGTTCAAGGATGGATTCACTGTAATTCTTTATCGATTCACACCGACCATCGACTCTCTGTAAAAGAAAGAACAGCTACTATTTCCTGTCGTCACTTTTTATTATTATGATCTATCATAGTCAATTTTATATCCAGATGCAAGTCATTTTATACATTGGGGTTAAAATTGGCGCCTTTCTTAGCTGAACCAACCTTTCACCATGTCAACAACCGAAGAGAACAGATTGGTGAAAAAGTCACCCAACGCACCTAAAGAAAGCATGAACCAGTTGCTTTTTTCAACATCTTTCGTTGCAACCAAATCAATCTGGCTGCCTTTTTGTCCGTTGATATAACCTAAATCTTTGCCATCATACACAATTTCCGCTGTACCAATCTTCTCACCTTTTTTAACAGGTGCAACCAGCTTCCCATCAGCATTCAATTTACTTTTATCGATATGATAAACAACTTTGTACTTCTTTTCGTCGCCTTTTTTCAGCATAACCTTAAATTCATTTTTTGTTGCAATTCCTACATTGTCTTCTTTGCCTTTGACAACAGGCAATGTTTTATGGCCTTTTAATTGATAGCCTTTTGGAAAAACCGTTTTTTCGGCAAATTGGCTGTAACCGTAGTCAAGCAGTTTGGCTGTCTCTTTAAACCGTGTATCTTCGCTCTTCGTTTTCATAACGACTGAAATCAAACGATGTCCATCACGTTCAGCTGTTGCCGTGAAACAATAGCCTGCCAAATCGGTATGACCGGTTTTCAATCCATCGACACCCTCATAGTAATACTGGTCGAAATTGACCGTATGGTGCGGCAACATCCAGTTCCAGTTGATAATCGTCTGGTCAGCAAATTTCGCCTTTGGTACAGATGAATATTCCAATGCCTCCGGATAATCAGTTACAAGACGGTATGCTAATAAGGCAGAAGATCTCGCAGACAATAAGTCGACACCGTCCGGATCAGTTCCTTTTGGATAATTTTTTCCTAATGACTCATTATCAAGACCGGTTGAGTTTACAAATTTATAGTCAGGCAGTTTCATTTCCTTTGCCTTTTTGTTCATCATTTTAACAAATTCGCCTTCAGAACCAGCAACAAGTTCTGCCAAAGCAATGGTTGTGCCATTATCGGAGTTGATTGCCATGGCTTTATATAAATCTTTAACAGTATAATCTTTGTCTTGTGTCAGTCCGACACCGGAAAAAGTGTCATTGCCGGAAATGCTGTATGCGTAGTCACTAATTTGTGTTGTTGTATCCCAGGAAATGTCACCTTTTTTAATTGCTTCCAAAACGAGATACTCTGTCATCATTTTGGTCATGCTAGCTGGTGGCAGCGCCTGATCCGCGTTCTTGGCAAGTAGGATTTTTCCTGAATCAGCGTCCACAAGAATGGCGGACTCCGCTTTTAAATCAATAGATTCCGCATGAACTTTTTCCGGAATGCTGGTAATGAACGAAATCAACAATGCAAAAATTGCGGTTAAAATCGAAAGTTTCCCAATATATTTGTGTTTCAACTTTCTCTACTCCTCTTTTTGGTATTTGCCCCTGTTGTCTATAATCAAACTTGACGCTCATATGTAAGCAGTCAATCGTATTTTTATCTACTTTTCACATATTGATAGAAAATTCGTTGTGTCAGCGAATATTATGTCGGTAGCTGCCAATAAAATTTGTACAGCCAGGAAAAATTACACCTCTGCTATTCTAACATAAAATGCACTGAAAAAATAGGCGATTTTGTCAGGATGAAGGCCGTCTGAATAATGGGAAAATACATATCATCCAGGGTCCTGCAATGGGTGCTGTTATTTGTAGAATTTCGTGGTTTAAACATAAACAAAGTGGTTAAGAAATATTATCCGCCTCCGCAAAAATAAATACTGCGAAGGCGGATATGAGAATCTATCATGCGCAAGTGAACTGTACTTGCATAACGTTTCCCTATTGCACGGAATAGTTTGGCGCTTCTTTTGTAATTTGGACATCATGCGGGTGGCTCTCACGTAATCCGGCATTCGTAATGCGGACAAATTGACTGTCGCTGCGCAGTTTTTCGATATCATTTGCGCCGCAATATCCCATTCCGGAGCGCAGACCGCCAGCAAGCTGATGTAATGTGTCAGCCAGTGGGCCTTTATATGCTACCCTGCCCTCAATACCTTCGGGAACCAATTTTTTCGCTTCTGCTCCCTCTTGGAAATAACGGTCTTTGGATCCAGCCTGCATTGCCGCAAGCGACCCCATACCGCGATACACTTTGTATCTTCTTCCTTGATAAATTTCCGTTTCGCCGGGACTTTCAGAAACGCCGGCAAACATGCTGCCGATCATGACGGCATGTCCGCCTGCCGCAAGTGCCTTGACAACGTCTCCGGAAAATTTGATGCCGCCATCAGCAATAATCGTCTTTCCGTGTTTTTCCGCTTCGACTGCACAATCATGGATGGCAGTAATCTGCGGTACACCGACACCTGCAACTACCCTTGTTGTACAGATGGATCCTGGTCCGATACCAACTTTGACAATGTTTGCACCAGCTTCAATCAAAGCCTTTGTCGCTTCTGCGGTAGCGACGTTTCCGGCAACGATATCCAGATCCGGATAAGCTTGTCGAACTTCACGAACTTGATGCAATACGCCGTCTGAATGACCATGGGCGGTGTCAATGACAATAACGTCAGCTCCGGCTTTTACCAGTTTTTCCACGCGTACCATCGTATCCGCGGTTACGCCGACTGCAGCACCGGCGAGCAAGCGTCCCTGTGCATCTTTTGCAGAGTTAGGGAACTCAATCACCTTTTCAATGTCTTTAATCGTAATCAAACCTTTGAGTACGTTGTTTTCATCGACAATCGGCAGTTTTTCAATCTTATGCTGTTGCAAGATCTTTTCAGCTTCGTCCAATGTCGTGCCAACAGGTGTTGTGACGAGGTTTTCGCTGGTCATTACTTCAACAATCGGGATGGAAAAATCCTGAATAAATCGCAAATCGCGGTTGGTGATGATCCCAACAAGTTTTTGCTCTTCAATGTTGTTCACGATTGGAACGCCAGAAATGCGGAATTTACTCATCAAATGTTCCGCATCGTACACTTGATGCTCCGGCGTCAAAAAGAATGGATTAGTGATAACGCCGCTTTCGGAGCGTTTTACCTTATCCACTTGTTCTGCTTGCTCTTCGATGGACATATTTTTATGAATGATGCCAATGCCACCCTGTCTTGCCATGGCAATCGCCATTTTGGCATCCGTAACCGTGTCCATGCCTGCACTGATGAATGGTATATTTAACTTCAGTTTATCTGACAACTGTGTGGAAATATCCACTTCTCTTGGCAGTACATTGGAATGTGCCGGCATTAATAGTACATCATCAAACGTGAGGCCTTCTTTGGCAAACTTATCTTCGCGCATGGTTATCCTCCTATGTCGTTTTTTGTATATAAGCTTTCAAATGTTACACTGCTATTTCTATCGTTTCGTCAGATGGAACAGATCATGCATGCTGGATAAATGATAAGAAAATAGGCAATGCTAAACCGAGAAATATATGATTCCATTTTAAATTACAATACGCCATCAGCCCATGTTTTTCAACACGTGAAAACAATTTTGGCGAAATAATTATATTCTAAAGCTTTTTACAAATTGAAGGTGGATGGTGTGAAACCAACAGAAATTTATTCCTTTCTTTCGTACTTGCAATCCCAGCAAACAGCACAGGCCTATTTGAGACATTGCTATCGTAAACTTCCTGAGGTAGACGCTGAGAAAAAAAGCTATGAAAATGCCAATGCCTTTTTATATTATCTTGCGCATGGCAAGCAATTTTATGAAAACGGTCAAAAACTTGATCTGCTGCTGCAACCATTGCTTTATTTTTACGGAATGGTTCATTTGCTGAAAGCTTGCCTGCTCACTGTTCGACCGGATTATCCCGAATCTACTACAGTTTTGGCACACGGTGTATCTGCCCGGAAGCGAAAAAAGAAAAACTATACATTTTTCCAAGATGAAGTGCGCATCCAGCATAATGGATTGTTTCCATATGTAATCAAGCATTTATTCGGTTTTAAAAAAATGCCTTTTGAAAAAAGTGACATGGCCTTACTTCTTGGTCTTATTCCGGAAATTAGTCCCATTTTCAACTGGCATCAGCAAAAAACACTCGTCCCAGTTGGCAAGGTGAATGAGGCGATGCTTTGTTTCCCATTTGAATTGCTGGATGGATACCATTTGACGAAGCATGCTTTTATGCAAAAGGTGCAACATTATTTCCCGGGAAAAGATGCTTTTTCTTATCGAACGGAAAATGACATGCTGATGGTGAAAACTGCTGGCGCGATTGATGAATCGCAAACGCCATTTTTTTTTGATACAGCAGGTGACATCTACTTTCCGGCATCAAGGGAAAATTGCCTTGCAATACCGGAAGCAGCTGCACATTATTTGATTCTGTATAATTTAAGCATGCTTAGCAGATACGAGGCGGAATGGTGGGGAGAATTGCTCATTGTGAAACCGGACATCGACTACCCGCTCATTGAGCAGTTTCTGCAGATTACTGCCAGGAAAATGCCATTTTATCTTGGTCGACAGCTTTATCGTCGCTTCAATGACTAATGGATTTTTTGAACAAAGGTGCAAGCGCCCTTACAGGCTAAAAGCGCGACGTCCTGGGACTGCGATTACTCGTCATAACGCCTGTACTAGCACGTCCTGTGCGTCGTAGCAACGTACAAATTGGAGCACTTTTGGGATGCGATTACTCGCCCCACCCAAAACCATTTGGGACTGCGGTTACTCGTCCCATCAAAACATCTGGGGCTGCGGTTACTCGCCCCACCCAAAACCCTTGCTAGTTGCTGGGCGCTGGAGCCGGACGTGGGTGTTATAGCAAATGACATGAATACAGCCCAATTTTTACTTTCTTTACCTTAAAATCAATTCAGTGCCTTGGCCTACACCACGGGTAAGGGAGACGGTAATACCGTATGCTAAGGATGGTTGGGCACAATGCTATCAATATACACGGATGGATTAGTTTGCAGTGCCATTATTTCTTCACTGTCCTGGACACGCACAATCGGCCTCAGTGGTTCGTTCGGTTCATTAAAGATGATCTCTGCTTTTTTCCCATCCGAAAGCTCCACGATGGTTCCAACTTCTAAATGGGAGAAAATCTGCTGCATTTTCTTCATCCAGACAGGATCCAATCGTGTGAACTCGTTTTTTTGCATGTCTTCCATTGCTTTAAATGCCGAGATTTCCGGGTTCGCAAGCATTATCTCGTAAAACGTATCACAAACTGCAATGATTTTACTGAAACGGTGCAGCTTTGCGGATGCAAGGCCGATTGGAAATCCGCTCCCATCGATTCGTTCATGATGCTGCAGCACTGCCAGCTTACTGAAATGATGCAGCCCTTTTTCATTTTCAATCATTCTGTAGGAGTACACCGGATGCTTGCGGTACTGCGCTTCTTGCGCTTGGTTTCGCTCACTTTTCAGGGGGGCAGGTATGCTTGGCATTTTCGCCATACCGACGTTGCATAACAAAGCAGCTACACCAATTTGCATGCAATCTTTTTGGGTCAGCCCTGCCTTTTTTCCAAGATAGCAAGACATGATGCACAAGCTGATACTGCGATGGCTTGGCCAATTTGCTTTCTTTGCAAAAGCAGGCAAGGAAAGTATGATGGAGGTGAAGTCATCCAGTCGCTGAAACAGCGTTTGGGCAATTTGTTTTACCTGCGTGACATTAACTGGTGCATTGCTTTGCCATTGTCGGAATAACTGTTCATATTGCTGGACAGCAAAATGATACAATTCTATGACGGTCATGTTATCGGGATCCGCTTCATTCGTTAAGGACTTCGACGAACCCGCCATTTCTTTTACAGCTGTTTGTTCCCGTTTGGGTGGCATAAATTTGCTGCCATCTGCCAATGTCGCATAAACATCGACGCCCTCCAGCAAAAAAGCATGCAAAAACGCAATAAATTCCTCTGTCAACACTGTCTTTTTCCGAAAAAGCGGCTTGCCCGACTTGCCATTTACATCCCGCAAAAGCACACATCCTGGCACAAGCTGTGAAATATGTACGCGCACCTATAACTCCCCCTAAAACTAGTACTTAAGTACTATATTAGATGGAAATATTAAAATGTTCAAGCTACAATTGCGAGTTAATGCGGATTTCTCGCATCATTTTTGCTGTTTCTTTTTGCTCACTATCGAGGAACAAAGGAGTAAGCGCCCTTACAGGCTAAAAGCGCGACGTCCTGGGACTGCGATTACTCGCCCCACCCAAAACCCTTGCTAGTTGCTGGCGCTGGAGCCGGACATGGCTGTCATAGCAAATGACCTTAATACAGCCCAATTTAATACTTTATTTACCTATAAGTGGAAAATACTTTCCAAATCGTGTCGAATACTTCACACCGTACGCAAGCATCATGCTTATTGCCTAAGCTCCCTTAGTTCAAGACATAGCCTTAGGTACCAAAATTATCCTTTTTTATCATTTTCGATACGAATCTCCTTTATCGTTTTATCCAAGATTGCTCTTTTTAGACGAAATCGAAATAATAATGGTTCATGTTGTTGAAGTTCCGTCAAATACACGCTGCCATATGCATCAATGATGGAGAAATCCGGTTCTTTTTGCATTTCTTTGCTTTCACCAATTTCCGCTAAAAAATGGATATACTTTTTCGAGCCAACTTTATAATGCAAATTATGCTTTTTTAAATATTGGTCAAGCAATTGTTTTCCTTGACCAATGGTAAACGTGTCAATCTCCTTATCAGACAGATCCCTGCCTGTGATTTTTGCATTTTTAATAATCGTTTTCTGCTGGGGGGTCAACGCAAAATGGCTTGCATCTGTTTCTTCCCTGTTTTTATGTAGCACCGCAAAAATAACGCCGGCGAAAACAGCTACACATAAAGCAATTACAACATACCTTCTCATAAATTCCCTCCTTATCTCCCTTATCCGCAATCTATACATGCATTACTAAATCATTTGAGTTCAAAAAAACAGCGGGAACGATTCTCCCGCTGCCTTATCCTCACATCTCTATTCTTCACTGTCGTCTGATTCCGCGTTGTCTTGTGCTTGATTGTCCGCTTGCAATCCTTCTTCGCTATCTGTTTGAGCATCCGTATCAGGTGCTGCGTTTGCTTCATCAGATGATTGTGCCGCTGTTGCATCCTGTTCTTGCTCGCCATCAGCTGCGTCATTTTCATCTTCTTTTTCGATTTTCGCAACTGTTGCGACCTCTTCGTCATCTTGCAGGCGAATCAGGCGTACACCTTGTGTATTGCGTCCTGTCTGGGAAATTTCCGCTACAGGAATGCGAATCAATACACCAGCAACAGTAATCAGCATGATGTCTTCCTCGCCGGTTACGGCTTTTACGGCTACGACATGTCCTGTATCCTCACTCAGCTTACAGGTGAAGATTCCTTTGCCGCCGCGCTTGGTTATGCGATATTGATCTTCCGGCGTACGTTTTCCGACACCTTTATTCGTCACATGCATGATTTGCAAGCCGGGTTCCAAAATTTCCATGGAGACAACTTCATCATCTCCGCGAAGGGAAATCCCTTTTACACCAGCTGCCGTTCTTCCCATTGCACGTAGTTCTTCTTCAGGGAATCGGATCAGGTAGCCATGTTTGGTAGCAATCATGATATCTTTGTTACCATCCGTCATTTTAACGGAAATAAGCTCATCACCTTCACGCAACCCCACGGCAATCAATCCGCCTTTGCGAATATTGGCAAACTGTGCGAGCGTGGTGCGCTTCGATATACCGTACTTCGTGGTAAAGCACAAATACCAATCCGCTGAAAATTCACCAATCGAAATGACGGCGTTAATCCATTCATCGCTTTCGATTTGCAGCAGGTTGATAATCGGCAAGCCTTTTGCTGTACGGCTGAATTCAGGAATCTCGTAACCTTTTACCTTGTAAACCTTGCCTTTATTTGTAAAGAAAAGCACTGTATCATGGGTCGATGTCGATACCAAATGTTCAACAAAGTCATCGTCATGTGTTCCCATGCCCTGGATTCCCCGGCCGCCGCGGCGCTGTGTGCGATACGTCGTTGCCGGCAAGCGTTTGATATATCCCTGATGTGTCAACGTGATGACAATATTTTCTTCCGGAATCAAATCTTCATCCTCAAAAAAGTCACTGCCGCCCATGGCAATTTCTGTTCTGCGATCGTCACCATAGCGTTCCTTGATTTCCGTTAGTTCATCGCGGATGATTTCCAGTACTTTTTCCTCGTTTGCCAAAATTGCTTTCAATTCCGCAATCAGTGCTTGTAACTCCTCATATTCGTTTTCAATCTTTTCGCGTTCCAAGCCGGTCAAACGCTGCAGACGCATGTCCAAAATGGCCTGGGCCTGCTTTTCGGATAAGTTAAAGCGTTCCATCAAGCCGGCTCTTGCAATATCAGCCGTCTTGGAATTACGGATCAGGGAAATAACCTCATCCAGATGGTCCAACGCAATGCGCAAGCCTTCCAAAATATGTGCCCGTGCTTCTGCCTTGCGCAATTCAAAAGCTGTTCTGCGTTTGATGACGACAACTTGGTGGTCGAGATAATATTGCAGCGCTTCTTTTATTGTCAGTACTTTCGGCTTGCCATCAACCAGCGCCAGCATGTTCACGCCAAACGTTGTTTGCAACGCCGTATGTTTATATAAATTGTTCAACAAGACATTTGCATTGGCATCCCTGCGCAGTTCCATGACAACACGCATGCCGTTTCGATCAGATTCATCGCGCAAATCGGTGATTCCCTCGATCCGTTTTTCGCGGACCAACTCGGCGATTTTTTCGATTAGTTTTGCTTTATTGACCTGATATGGCAATTCCGTTACGACAATTTTGGACTTGCCATTGGCTTGTTCCTGTATCTCCACTTTCGCACGGAGTGTTAGGGAACCCCTGCCCGTTTCATATGCTTTTCGGATCCCGCTTCTCCCCAAAATAATACCGGCAGTCGGAAAATCAGGGCCTGGCAGGTAGTTTTCCATCATTTCCTCGATTGTGATATCCGGATTTTTACTGAGTGCCAACACGGCATCAATCGTTTCACCGAGATTATGCGGCGGGATATTCGTTGCCATGCCGACAGCAATACCGGAAGCACCATTGACAAGCAAGTTTGGAAAACGGGATGGAAATACGATCGGTTCGCGCTCGGATCCATCGTAGTTATCCTGATAATCAATCGTATCCTTGTTGATATCACGTAACAGTTCCATCGAAATTTTCGACATTCTCGCTTCCGTGTAACGCATTGCCGCAGCGGAGTCGCCATCAACAGAGCCGAAGTTTCCGTGTCCGTCAACAAGCATATAGCGATAACTAAAATCCTGCGCCATGCGCACCATTGACTCGTATACAGCTGAATCACCGTGCGGGTGGTATTTACCGATAACTTCGCCGACAATTCTGGCAGACTTTTTATAGGCCTTATCCGCATGCATGCCCAAGTCATTCATGGCATATAAAATTCTGCGGTGCACTGGCTTCATGCCATCACGCACGTCGGGCAATGCCCGCGATACGATAACACTCATTGCATAGTCAAGAAAAGATGTTCGTATCTCCTGGCTAATATTCACTTCTTGAACACTTGGACGATCTATATCCGCCATTTGCAAAAACCTCCATTAGCAATTGCCTTTTTGCTGTTTGCCAAACGCCAAAGCCCTGTCCTGAGCCTCAGTGTTTTTTTCAGGCAAGCACGCATCAAGGACTATCAAAAAATCATTGTAAAAGCTGATTAACAGCGCTTTTAAATATCCAGGTTTTTTACGTATTGCGCATTCTCCTGGATGAAATTACGTCTTGGTTCGACTTTATCGCCCATCAGCATGTCAAAAACATGATCTGCATCAATGGCATCAATAAGCTCTACTTGCAGCAGCGTTCTGGTATCGGGAGCCATTGTTGTTTCCCAAAGCTGTTCGGCGTTCATTTCACCCAAACCTTTGTAGCGCTGCAACCCCGGTTTTGGCGTTTTCGGAATTTCTGCCAATATACGATCCAATTCCTTATCATCGTACGCATAGTGGACCACTTTCCCTTGCTGTACTTTGTAAAGTGGCGGCTGGGCAATATAGACATATCCATTTTCAATTAATGGACGCATATAGCGATAGAAGAATGTTAATAATAAAGTCCGTATATGCGCGCCGTCGACATCGGCATCTGTCATGATGACAATTTTATGGTATCTTGCTTTGGAAATGTCAAATTCCTCGCCGATTCCCGTGCCAAGCGCGGTGATGATGGTGCGAATTTCATTGTTGGAAAGAATCTTGTCCAGCCGTGCTTTTTCGACGTTCAATATTTTACCTCTTAGCGGTAAAATAGCCTGGAAATGCCTGTCGCGTCCTTGTTTGGCTGAACCGCCGGCTGAATCCCCCTCAACGATGTACAATTCGCTGATTTCCGCATTGCGTGAGGAACAATCCGCCAATTTTCCCGGCAGGCTGGAAACTTCCAATGCGCTCTTTCTTCTTGTCAAATCGCGGGCTTTTTTGGCAGCTGCACGTGCGCGCGAAGCCATCATCCCTTTTTCGACAATGATTTTTCCTACTGTTGGATTTTCAAATAAGAATTTGGAAAACGCCTCGCTAAACAGGGAATCTGTAATGGTACGGACTTCACTGTTGCCAAGCTTCGTTTTCGTCTGTCCTTCAAACTGCGGGTCTGGGTGCTTAATGGAAACAATGGCTGTAATTCCTTCGCGCACATCATCACCTGATAGATTGGCATCGTTGTCCTTGAGCAAATTGCTTTTGCGGGCATAGTCATTGATAGCCCTTGTTAAAGCTGTCTTGAACCCAAACTCGTGCGTACCGCCTTCATACGTGTGAATATTGTTGGCAAAGGAGTAAATACTGCTAGTGAAGCCGCTATTGTATTGCACTGCTACATCTACAGTGATGCCATCTTGCTCGCGTTCTGTGAAAAATGGCTCGTGCAATACTTCTTTGTTGCGGTTGATATAGGCGACGTATTCACTAATACCGCCTTCATAATGATAGGTTTCAGGCTGTTTTTCCGACCTTTTATCTTCAAATGTAATCCGAATGCCTTTATTTAAAAAAGCAAGCTCACGCAAGCGCTGTGCGAGTGTGTCGTGGTCAAAAGATGTTGTTTCCGTAAAAATTTCCGGATCCGGTTTAAAATGCGTCGTTGTTCCCGTGATATCCGTTTCGCCAATGACCTTGATGTCTCCTTGTGCAACCCCACGTTCAAATCCGAGAAAATAAATTTTTCCATCCCGGTGAACATATACTTCCAAATTGCTTGACAAGGCATTTACAACGGAAGCACCAACGCCATGCAAACCTCCGGATACTTTATATCCGCCGCCGCCGAATTTACCGCCTGCGTGCAATACCGTCATAATAACTTCCAACGCCGGCTTGCCGGTTTTTTTCTGAATATCTACCGGAATGCCGCGTCCATTGTCTTTTACGGTAACGCCGTTGTCTTCCTCGATCGTAACCCGGATATGGTCGCAATAGCCTGCCAGTGCTTCATCGATACTATTATCGACTATTTCCCAGACAAGATGGTGCAATCCGCGTTCACTAGTGGATCCAATATACATGCCAGGTCTTTTGCGAACCGCTTCAAGTCCTTCCAAAACCTGAATTTGATCGGCGTTATATGATTCTTGATTGTGTTGTTCTTCCATGTTTTTTACACCTACATTTCTTTATTGATCATCCAAGCTCAAGGTCTTCGGAATAATCGTCAAGGTTGCTGATGACAGATGCCATACTGGCACGTTTCTTTAATGTCGAAACAGACAATGTGCTGTAATAAATCTTATCTTCGGTGATTACGACAGATTTGCTTTTCTCGCTTGAACCAATGACTTTCTTCTGATTGTTGGCTATCATTTCATTTGTGATGGTGGAGGATGAAATAACAGCCGCTTCAATGATGGCCACAATATGTGCAGCCCGAATCACATTGCCATTGCCAATATGAATAAACATTTTGTTCCCCCTTCACGCTTCCACTTTACCGTCTGTTACGCGGAAAATATCCGCCTTATCAAGTGTTTCGTGGTGAATGCCGTCAACACTTGTGGTGGATACGAATGTTTGTACTTTTCCTTGAATGGTATGCAGTAGATGGGATTGCCGATAATCGTCCAGTTCGCTTAATACATCGTCCAGCAGCAAAACCGGGTACTCGCCGACTTCATTGGAAATTAGTTCTAGTTCTGCCAATTTGATGGACAAGGCGGTTGTACGCTGCTGACCTTGGGAACCGTATACTTGCACATCTTTTCCGTTAACAATAAATGCCAAGTCGTCACGATGAGGTCCCACCAATGTTGTGCCGCGATCAATCTCATTATCTTGAAGCTTTAAAAACTTATCCAAATATGCTATTTCTATTTTCGCCTTATCCGCCTCTTCTAATACCTCAACCGTGGCGCGGTACTTGATGTCGAGTTGTTCCATCTCTCGGCTGATTCCCGAATGGATCGGGGCTGCCCATTTATTCAGCAAATCGAGAAACTGAAACCGTCGTTTTAGAATAACAGCGGCATGATCAACAAGCTGTTCAGTCAGTACCTGCAGCATGGTCCTGTCGGATGTCTGTCCACGTTGCAGGTGCTTTAGCAAATGATTGCGCTGCTTTAACACTTTTTGATATTGTCCAAGGTGGTAAATATAGGTTGGCTGGATTTGTCCCAATTCCATATCAATAAATCGCCGGCGTAATTGTGGTGCCCCTTTGACCAAAGCCAAATCCTCCGGCGCAAACATCACAACATTGAGCGTGCCGATATAGTCGCTCAGGCGTTTTTGTTCGATGCGGTTCAGCTTGGCTTTTTTTCCTTTGGAGGAAATGATGATCTCAAGCGGCAGCTGTCTGTTTCGCTTTTGGATGGTCCCGGACACCTTTGCAAAATCCTGATCCCAGCGGATAAGTTCTTTCTCATGGGAAGTGCGGTGGGATTTGGTAAAGGCCAGCAAATAAATGGCCTCCATCAAATTGGTCTTCCCTTGTGCATTCTCACCGATAATGACGTTGATCTTGTTGTGAAAGGAAATGTCCAGTTCGGGATAATTACGGTAATTTTTCAGTTGTAACTGTTCAATATGCATGCAAATTCCTCATTTTTGCCTGATCCGGCAACCATATCAGCCTTGCTTTTCGACAATGAAGGTACCGGCTCCCTCCACTTCCACGGCATCACCCGGATACAGTTTCCTTCCGCGCCGATGTTCTTCTTCACCATTTACAAGCACACCCTGTTCCTGAAGAAAGGACTTGACCATTCCGCCTGAGTCGAGAATGTTGGCCAATTTTAAAAATTGTCCAAGCGGAATATATTCCGTACTGATTGCAATTTTTTCTTCCAATTTGCTCACCAAATTTTTATCCATATTTTTAAAGCGCCGTTTTAAACTTCTTGTATATCTATTTTACTAAAGTTTTCGGGTTTAGGAAAGGATTGACCCTTTTTTTATTTCAAACAGCCTTAAAAGCGCTTAAAATTAATTTTTAGGGTATGTTGGGCCGTGATTAAGGGATGAATTTCAGGATAAAGCGGATTATTTCCAGAATAGTAGTAATATTATTCAGCGGCGTTTATACATGGTTTGCTGTCTATCTTATAATGAAGGTGGTTTTTCACGGAGTGGGTGTGGTGTTTCTGCCTCGTATTTTTGTGCACTATCGAGCAAGTGTGATTTACTTTCCATAGCGTGCTGAATACTTCATGGAATTTGTCGAATTCTTCACGAAACCTGAGATTTACTTTCCAATCCATGTCGAATACTTCATATAACATAAAAATCGCATCAAAAAAGAGGCTGGGATAAAACCCCAGTAAATAAAAAATCAGGCGTAGGAGCTTACACTGAAAAAAGTGTAGGTCCCACGCCTTTTTGTCATTATTTTAGTAAACAAAAAGGACACCTTTTGATAAAATTA
>NZ_JAROCA010000068.1 GCF_030732005.1 Tigheibacillus jepli
TGATAAATCAATGTTTTGGAACGTCAAAAGGCAGTTTTTGGGGTGTTTTTCTCAAAAACTGCCGAAACTTGGGCTAGTTGCTGGGCGCTGGAGCCGGACATGGCTGTCATCCAAAAGTGAGGTTCATACAGCCTGAATTTTATAATTTTTTATAACACAAAAAAGCAAGGGTATATTTTCTCTAACCCTTGCTTTTTTCACATATTTATTCAACCAGCAATCAGTAGGGGATGAAAAAAATCCGCTGATTGAAGTTTCTCGTTAAAGCGCGCTCGAGAGGATTCGAACCCCCGACACATGGCACCGGAAACCATTGCTCTATCCGACTGAGCTACGAGCGCATTGTTCATATATTTTTGGACACATTGGTTATTATAACGCGTTTTGAGAGGTAAGACAAGCATTTTTTTACAAATACGGAGCCTATTCATATATGAAGTGGGACGGACGCTTTCCCTACTGAATGTTTCCTTTCTCTTTTACAAAAAGGTAGTCCATAATACAGTCAGGGCATCTTCTTTGTTTCTCCAACCTTTAAGGTCCTCGATAATTTCGACAGGGCAGGGTTTATTTTCGTTTTGGACAGGGAAAAATGGAAAATATGTCTGCAAATGATTGACTTTGTGTCGGCAAATGTTTTCGTTTGACCTTTACTGACCTTTAAGCTATCATAAGAATATGCTTTTAATTAAGTGAAAACAAGGAGGATTCACAATGACTTTAATTCCTACTGTTATTGAACAAACAAACCGCGGAGAACGTGCATACGATATCTACTCAAGACTATTGAAAGACAGAATCATCATGCTGGGCAGTCAAATTGATGACAATGTATCCAACACGATTGTAGCACAATTGCTGTTCTTGGAAGCGGAGGATCCCGGAAAAGATATCTCACTTTACATCAACTCACCAGGCGGTTCCATTACAGCAGGCATGGCAATCTATGATACCATGCAATTTATTAAATCGGATGTATCGACCATCTGCATCGGCATGGCTGCATCCATGGGTGCATTTCTATTGCAAGCCGGGGCAAAAGGAAAACGATATGCATTACCAAACAGTGAAATCATGATTCACCAGCCACTTGGCGGAACGCAAGGACAAGCAACAGATATTGAAATTCATGCAAAACGTATTTTGCAAATGCGTGAAAAATTGAATCAAATTATGTCTGAACGTACTGGTCAGCCAATTGAAGTAATCAATCGTGATACGGAACGCGATAACTTTATGTCAGCGGAAAAAGCTGTAGACTACGGTTTGATTGATAAAGTGCTTGAAAGAAAACCTGAATAATTGCTAAAACCCTATCGGCATTATCCGATAGGGTTTTTTTTGTTTTAGGCCTGCTCTTCTTGCGGTTTGTTTACGAATGTGGTGAGATAGTTCACTGCATCTTCCTCATCGGGACCATCCGCTACCAGCAAAATCGTCTCTCCCTGGGTGATTGCCAAGCTCATTAACCCCATAATACTTTTGGCGTTGACCCTCTTTCCATCCTTCTCCAAAAATAAATGTGCAGCATAACGATTTGCATCTTGTACGAATTGCGCAGCCGGTCTCGCCTGCAATCCAGTATCTAGCGTGACGGTCACTGACCTCTCAACCAATTCTATCATCCTCTCTTTTTTGTAAACGCTGTCATATTTATGCGAAAATACTGTCACCTTTCCATGTGGATAGGCAACAGGAATTTTGGTAAAAGTATTATACCATAAAATAAGAAAATAACGAATATATTTTCACACAATCACACGATTTCCCCATGTCTGATTTTATCTGCAAACTCATCAATCTTTTTTAATCGATGGTTGACACCAGATTTAGAAATTTTCCCGCTTGGTATCAATTCACCTAGTTCTTTGAGTGAAACATCACTATGCTCCACCCTGGCTATCGCAATTTCGCGAAGTTTTTCTGGCAGTGCCTGCAAACCAACTGACTGATCGATGAATTTGATGTTTTCAATTTGCCGAAATGCAGCACCAATCGTTTTATTCAAATTGGCGGTTTCACAATTGACCAGTCGATTGACGGAATTGCGCATATCGCGGACTATCCGGACATCCTCAAACTTAAACAATGCATTGTAAGCGCCAATGATGCTTAAAAATGCGGTAATTCTTTCTGCTTCCTTCATGTAGGTGATATAGCCGTTCTTGCGTTCCAGCTCACGAGCATTCAATCCGAATTGGTTAAGCAGCTCACAAAGTGCATGATTATGTTCTTCATAAATATTGAATATCTCCAAATGATAAGAGGATGTCTCCGGATTATTGATGGAGCCCCCCGCCAAAAAGGCACCTCGTAAATAGGCACGCCGGCAGCATTCTTTTTCCAAATAAACGTTTGGTATCGTTTTTGAAAATTGGTACGGCCCCTGCAAAATCTCCAAGTCCTTCAGCATTTCTTGTACCTTATCTTTTAGACGAACAATATAAACATTATTTTTCTTCAACTTCATTTTTTTTCGCACCAGCAATTCCAGCGGCATGGTATACTTTTCCTTAATCAATGTGTAGATGCGGCGTGCAATGGCTGCATTTTCCGTCTGGACGTCTAGGGTATAGGCACGCTGCGAAAAAGAAATCACGCCATTCATGCGAATTAATGCAGCCAGTTCCGCCTGCGCACAGCACGGATCTGATTCAATGGTTGTTAATTCCTTCTTGATTTCCGAAGCAAAAGACACGGCTTCCCCCCCTTTTTTTACGCAATATTATTGCATTTTTAATCGATGATGGAATAAAGCAACTTGGCGATTTTGTTCGTATCATGACGCAATGTTGCCCGTTGATGATCAACCATATCGCCTTCAATGACGTTAAGACCCATCTGTCTCAGCTTGTCGACATCATTGGCAACCGGTTCTGCATTTTCCTCCGCATAAACCTTCAATATTTCCTTGCTGATAGGTTCGTTTTGAACAATGATCGTATCTACTGCCCCTGTGCCAATATGGTCGTAGATTGCTTTCACATGGCGAGAAGCTGTATATCCCGTCGTTTCGCCCGCCTGTGTCATTACATTACATACATAAACAACCTGCGCTTTTGTCTGCTGAATAGCTTCGCCAACACCGGGTATAATTAAATTCGGCATAATGCTCGTATAAAGACTTCCCGGAGAAATAACAACAAGGTCTGCATGTTCAATTGCTTTTAAAGCACCCGGAAATGGATGAATGACTTCCGGACTTAGAAAAATGCGTTTGATTGCGTTATTTGCCAGCGGAATTTGTGATTCCCCGGAAACAATGCTGCCATCGTACATTTCCGCATGCAAGTGGAGGTTTTCGTTAGAGATTGGATAAACGCTGCCTTTGACATTTAAAACCCGTGAAATTTCTTTTATTCCGGTATAAAAATCACCCGTTATCGAGGTCATTGCAGCAAGTAATAAATTTCCCATCGAATGGCCGGACAAGCCATTTCCATTTGAAAAGCGGTGCTGAAAAAGTTCAATCAGCATCGGCTCCACATCCGACATAGCCGCAATTACATTTCGAATATCACCGGGGGCCGGGATATCCATTTCACTGCGCAGTCTGCCGGTGCTCCCGCCATCATCTGCCACGGTCACAAGTGCTGTTAAATCAATCGGTAGGTTTTTCAGGCCGCGAAGCAAAACCGGCATCCCTGTTCCGCCGCCTATAACAACTACACGCTTTTTTTCTGCCATATTAATGTCCCTTTCTTTTATCAATATCACGATGGGTAATATGCGTGATATAATCTGTTGACAGTTCGTCTGCAAAGTACTCTGCCAGGGCAACCGAACGATGCTGCCCACCCGTACAGCCTATTGCCACAACCAACTGCGATTTCCCTTCCTTTTTGTACAGCGGAAGCATAAAACGCAATAAATCCAGTACTTTTTCCTGAAAACGCTGTGTGTCACTCCATTTATAAACATATGAGGAAACTTCCTTATTCAGTCCGGTAAGCGGCTGTAAGGATGATACATAATGCGGATTTGGCAGAAAGCGGACATCAAATACAAGATCGGCATCGATTGGAAGACCATACTTAAACCCAAAGGAAACCAGATGCACCGAAAAGATTTCCTGCTTTTTTTCCGAATAGGCACGCAAGATTTTTTCACGGAGTTCCCTCGGTTTTAAATCCGTCGTATCAATGATCCGCTGCGCACGTCCGCGCAACTCATCCAGCAGTATTCGCTCCTGTTTGATGCCTTTTAACGGCAAGTCACCGACTGCAAGCGGATGGGACCTTCTTGTTTCCTTATACCTGCTAACAAGTTTTTCATCCTGGGCATCGAGAAACAGAATATGCTCATCCAGCCAATCCTCGTCACTTACCTTGTCTAATGATTCAATTAAAAAATCAAAGAATTCCCTGCCACGCAAATCCATGACTAACGCCACTTTATGAATATTGTTGCGGGAATCGCGCATCAATTCAAGGAACTTGGGCAATAACGCTGGAGGCAAATTGTCAACACAGTAATAGCCGAGATCCTCAAAGCTTTGTATTGCAACCGTCTTTCCGGCACCTGACATGCCTGTAATGATGACAAGATTTGTATCCCGTTCTTTTGCTGTCATTGCTTTTCAACCCTTTCCATTCCTCAATGTCCGACAAGTCTCGTTATTCGCTTATTGTGTCTCCAGCCGAAAGTCCAGGAGCTGATAATCCGATGTATATTGAAAGCTACCATATAATATATCTTCCGAAGCAAGTACATGTTCAAAGATTTGTTTGTCGCCTTTAGCCATTGGCAGCGTCAAAATTTCATTGCGTGGCTTCCATTTTAGTTCGCCTTCCCTGCAATATTCATTCAACATTCCCTCATGGGACTTGCAGGCAAAGGTGAACATCATCCATTCTTTTTCCAAATGATCCTGTTCATAAATATTGAACGTAAACACGCCGGCAAGTCTAGGTTGAATGAGATGCAAGCCTGTTTCCTCCCAATACTCGCGTACAGCGGCTTCTTTTATTGTTTCTCCCTGTTCCATTTTGCCTCCTGGCATTGCATACCAGCCACGGCTTGGCTTCTTGATAAGCAGGATTTGCTCGTTATATTCCAAAATGCAATTTGCCACTCGCTGCATGAAGACCACCTTTTCTTTTTCAATCTCTCCATCTAAACAATACACACTTACTCTATTATACAATGATTAACAACGAAATTCAGCAGGAAGGGACGTTGTTGGCAAAAAAAAGACACAGATACAAAATGTACCTGTGCAAAAACTAATTCTATTTATAAAAAAGGGGGTCAATTAGTTATTCATTATTATATCCAAATTGTATTGCGGAGGTGTTACAGCACCGTTAAAAGGAAATTACTTTTTTATGAGCAAAAAGTAAGATGAGAAAACGCAAAACCCCGGTTCACATGCCGGGTGTTTTGGGTATTTTCATTCATCACTTATTCGGCAGCAGGCGTTTTCTTCAGTTTATCATTCAATTCCGTTACATATGCCTGAGCGGCTTCTGCTGCAATACTGCCGTCACCTGTTGCAGTTACAATTTGACGCAATTTCTTTTCACGGATATCACCCGCTGCATAAATGCCGGGAATTTTTGTTTCCATGTTTTCGTTGGTTGGGATATAACCTTCGTCATTCGTAATGCCCAATGAGCGGAATGGATCGCTCAATGGCAACATGCCGATATAAATGAATGCACCGGCAGCAGGAAACTCGGTGGTCTCATTGGTTTTGCGGTCACGCATCGTTACACTGCTGACTTTTCCATCTGTACCATTGATTGTTTGCACTTCCTTATTCCAAAGAAAATCCATTTTTTCATTGTTGAACGCGCGCTCTTGGATAATTTTTTGCGCTCTCAGCTGGTCACGTCGGTGAATAACCGTTACCTTATCGGCAAATTTCGTCAAATATATACCTTCTTCAACAGCTGAATCGCCGCCTCCGATGACGACGAGGTCTTTGTTTTTGAAAAAAGCACCATCACAAACTGCGCAGTAGGAAACACCGCGCCCGGACAGTTCATCTTCTCCAGGAATACCAAGTTTTTTATGCTCTGCTCCAGTTGCAATAATGAGCGTTCTTGTCTGATATTCTTTTTTACCAGTGACGACCGTTTTATAATCGCCGTGATCGACAACTTCTTTTATATCACCATATGCATATTCAGCACCAAATTTCTTGGCGTGTTCCATCATTTTATTGGATAAATCCGGACCAAGTATACTTTCAAAGCCCGGGAAATTTTCTACATCTTCCGTGTTAGCCATCTGCCCGCCCGGAATTCCACGTTCAATCATCAATGTTTTCATATTGGCGCGTGATGCGTAAATAGCCGCTGTCATTCCTGCCGGTCCGGCACCTGCTATAATCACATCGTATATTGTTTCTTCAGACATTCTTGTCGCCTCTTTTCCTTCTTTAGTTCTCCCTTAGCTTAAAACATGGCTATTCTTTCGTCCATCTTTCTGCTCACTCACCCCATGGCTTAGGCTCTGCGTGCAATATGGGATGTTTTGTTTTCCCTTGCTCCCATATATCGTATGCTTTTTGATCGTCACCCGTTTCATGCAGCGCATAGCTGTACCAGCGAAAATAGGAAAGCTGATTGCCCGCGATACCTTTATTTAATGCGGCAAAACGTTCGCGTGCTTCTTGCGCAAAACCGGTTCTTGCTAGCGTACAAGCAATCATCAATTTCTGCTGATCGTGCATTGGGTATACATTTAGTAATGTACGAATATGTTGTTCATATGCTCGTTTGCCATCCAAATAATAAAACAACGCAAGATTTGCATGACTGTACAGGGAATTTTCATCCGAAGCCAGGTTATCCTTTTCCATTTGAATGGCCTTTTCTTTGTGCCCCGTAAAAAATAACGCCATGGCATATTCATGTCGTCCTTGTATATGGTCCGGAAACAGTGTAAGCAACTCCTCCAAAATAGCCAATGCCTTTTCCCATTGCCGGCTTTCCACATAATAAAAAGCTGTCTCCTGATAAATCAACAGCTCATCCTCATCTTCCAGATTCCATTCTGTTTCTTCATTATTTTCCTGTTCATCCGAAATTAAATCCAAGAGGTTTTTTGCTTCCTCGGAAAAATCACCATCGGAATCCTTGTCCAAATACAGCTTTGCGTATTTTTGGGCATCATCCATCAGTCCTAAATGCGCGTAATTATTGGCAAGCAAGTAATAGCAATCGACATATTCATCTATTGAATTAGTTAAAACGTCTGTCAGCAGCTGATTTGCCTCGTGGTAGGAACCGATTTCCGTATACACGACAGATAGCTGACAGCGGTATACCGGTTCTTTTGGATTTTTTTCCACCGCCAATTTCAGCCATTTTATGGCTGAATCGAATTTTCTTTTTTGAAAAGCCTTGACGCCACGAACAAAATAAAAATCTCCTTCCGGTACAAAAGGGATGATTTTTTTATGCTTTGTGTAGCGCGTGTCACTTTTTGTTTGTTGCATGTATATTAACCCCATTTATTATTCGTTGCATATGCTGATTTCTGTTGAACAGTATAACACAGTTTAGAATTATTTTATATAGGACATTTTGTAAAGGAATTTTACGTCACCCATAAAATAAGTTTAAAACTTCCAACCGGATTAATCCAAGCCTACATCTATAAATCCCTTGATAATTTAGTACGGTATGACTGCTTCCTAAATGGGGTTATTTCCTTTATGAGCAACCGAATGAAGGAAATAAATCCATCATTCGGTTGCTCATCACAAAAATAAACAGGTATGGCGTAAACTTATTTTCAATTTGAATGCAATGGCTGCCGTCCGTGATCGCTCCATGCGGGTAGCAACCTTGGATCATAAGCAAACCCGCCAATCGAGCAATATGCAATCAACAGTTGCTTATACAAAACCAAAAAACAAATTATCCTGCACACTTTCCTCACCAATATTACGGTCAAGGAAAAGAAAATACCCAAAAACGCAGATCACGAATTGCATTTTTGGGCAGAGAAACGGGTAATTAATTTTCTTTATCAACCGGATGGAGCGCTTCATAAATCAGATTATCCAGTTCTTCTGTATATTCCTTGCGTTGTGCATCCGTATACTGCAAAGCTTTTGCCATGTAGGCGATAACGCTATCCTTGTGTTCCTCAACCCATGGACGATGGAAGAACAATCCTCCTGAACGGCGAATGAAAAAGTCAACCGGTTTAAATACCATTTCATCTTCCAAACCGTAAATCAGCTGGGCAAAAACAACCGGGTCAATTCCTTCTTCTTTCGCTTCCGTTTGTTTTTCCTGATAATATTCGAAAATCTTTTCCACGTTGGATCCGTATTTCTGCACAAGACTTTCGGCGGTCTTTTCGTCAATTCCCAATTTCGTGCCTTCTTGTACCTTTTGTTTCTTAAAGGCAGCAAATCCATCGGAACCGCCAACATCACCACCGGAGATTGGCAGATGAACCGTTTCCGAATCTTGATAAAGGATGCCGTTTTCGTTTTTCAATAGTTTCACCACTGTATCGACTGCCTGTTCCGCCATTTTCCGGTATCCGGTCAATTTGCCGCCTGCCATAGAAATCAGTCCGGAATCGGAAATGAATATTTCGTCTTTGCGGGAAACCTCGCCCGGTTTTTTTCCTTCTTCGGCAATAAGCGGACGCAACCCGGACCAGCTTGATTCCATATCATCAACGGTAATGTTCAACGATGGGAATATATAATTAATGGCTTTAAGAATGTAGTCACGGTCTTCGGTTGTCATTGTTGGATGCTTAATATTACCGTCATAAAATGTATCGGTCGTACCGACATAGGTTTTATCTTCACGCGGAATGGCAAAAAGCATACGGCCATCCGGTGTATCAAAATAGATTGCTTGTTTCAGCGGAAAAACCGTTTGTGGAAACACCAAATGGACTCCTTTGGACAGATGCAAATGCTTACCTTTATTGGAATGGTCCATTTCCCGTATTTCATCCACCCATGGGCCAGTAGCACTGACAATTTTTTTGGCATATATCTTCATTTTGTCATGGTTAATTTGGTCCTCCACCTCGACACCGGTAATTTTATGATTATCATCGTAAAGCAAATCGACGACTTTCATATAGTTTATCGAGAGGGCGCCTTTTTCAACAGCTTTTTTCATGACTTCTATTGTCAGTCGGGCGTCATCCGTTTTGTACTCGACATAGTAACCGGCACCTTTTAAACCATCCTTTTTGATCAATGGTTCTTTATCCAATGCCTGTTGTGGACTCAGCATCGTACGGCGTTCCGATTTTTTTACACCGGCGAGAAAGTCATACAAACGCAAGCCGATATTAGCTGTAAACGGTCCGTACGTGCCGCCCTTGTAAAATGGCAGCATCATCCATTCCGGTGTCGTAACATGCGGCCCATTTTCATATACAATGGCTCTTTCTTTGCCGACTTCTGCTACCAGCTTGACTTCAAATTGCTGCAGGTACCTTAGTCCGCCGTGAACCAATTTTGTAGAACGACTGGATGTGCCCGCTGCATAGTCCTGCATTTCAACAACCGCTGTTTTCAATCCTCTTGTTACCGCATCCAGTGCAATACCCGAACCGGTTATCCCTCCGCCGATAACCAGTACATCCAAAGAGGCATTTTTCATTTCTTTCTTTATTTTTTCCCGATCATAGCTTGAAAATCCACCCATTTTTTTCACTCCAATAGCAATATTCGTTTATCCCGTTTTGACTATTAATCTGCATACTTTCTTTATACCCGTCTCCAGGCAAAAACATGTATGGATATAAATCATAGTCGGAGCAAACTTTTCACTTGAATCTTATATTTTATACTGCGCAAAAAAACCGCAAACATGCCAAATGCTTACACATCTAGCTGTTGCGGTTTTCTCCGTATCTCCGGCGCCTATGATTATTAACTTAAATTCATTATAGCAGGCAGGGTTTCCAAGAACAATCATTTTGCATTATATTTTTTCCACAACTTTTTTTCCGAAGTGGAAACAGCCACGGCTCCCGCTGCCATCGCCCTTTCAATATCGCTTGGCTGTTTAATCAAGCCGCCGGCAATAACAGGGAGATTTGTTTTCTCGTGAATTTGCCGTATCATGTCCGGAATCAGTCCGGGGAGTACCTCGATGCAATCAGGCTGTGTTCGATCAATCAGTTCCAGATTATGGTCCAATGCCAGACTATCCAATAAAAACATGCGCTGAATGGAAAGCAATCCATGTTTTTTGGCAATGCCGATAACATTGCTTCTTGTTGACAAAATACCATCCGGCTTCATTTCGCGGATAAGAAATTCCATCGCATATTCATCGGTCCTTAACCCTTGGACAAGGTCAACATGGAGCAGTACACGCTTTTTTGCCCTCCTTGTATATGCGATAAGACTCTTTAACTGTGAAATGCGTGTTTCCAACAGCACAATGGTATCCTGAGATGATTCCAAGGCACTTTCAAAATCTTTCATTTTCCGTATCGCGGGCAAAACACCGCTTGGAATTTCCATCCGCCATCTATCCTTTCTTCTCTTATACTTTCAGTTGTGGTCAGAGGTGGATTGTTTCCTCGCCCGCATTTCTTCTGCTGTATAGATGATCCGCATCGGGTTTCCACCCGCAAATGCACCTGCCGGAACGTCACGATGGACAAGTGTGCCTGCTGAAACAACAGCATTATCGCCAATGGTAACACCGGGCAGTACAGTTGTATTTGCACCAATCATGACTTGATTGCCAATATGGATTTCTCCCAGTCGATACTCACCAATCAAATACTCATGTGCCAGCAGTGTCGTATTGTATCCGATAATGGACTGATCACCAACCGAAATTTTTTCCGGAAACATCACATCCGGTACCGCCTTTAAAGCAAATGCGGTCTGTTTTCCGATTTCCATCCGCAAAAAAGTTCGGTACAACCAATTCTTGAGCGTTAAAAATGGTGTGATCTTCGCAATCTCAATCACAATGAAATTTTTGGCCACTTTCCAAAAAGAAACCGTATCGTACATCTTCCAAAGTGAATTTGGGTGATTCACCTGGTATCTATCGGTTTTCCGCATAGCTGTACCCAGTAATTTCCAATAAATCTTCCATCGATTGCAACATGTACGTCGGTTTAAATGTTTGCAAAAACGCTTCCCCTTTATTGGACCATGCGACACCAGCCGTTGCTACCCCGGCATTTTTCCCACCTTCAATATCATGGGAGTTATCACCAACCATCAGGGCATGTGCCGGTGAACTGTCCAAAAGCGCCAAGGCTTTTTGAATAGGTTCCGGGTGTGGTTTTGCATGGGTCACTTCATCCAATGTAACCAACACATCAAACAAATTTTCAAGCCCGGCTATCTGCAAACCCTTTTTGACACTGTCACGAGCCTTCGTAGAAACAATGGCGACCTTTATTCCCGCCTTTTTTAATTGCGTAATTGTTTTTCGAACCCCGGGGAACGCTGTGACGTACGCATCGTGGAAATGCAGGTTATGCTTGCGGTATAAAGCCATCATTTCCTCTGCTTTAGCCGCATCAATTGCCCTGAATGTATCAAGCAATGGCGGACCATTGAAGGGCTTGAGTTCCTCTTTTGTAAAATGATAGCCGTAATGCCCAAACGTAAAAAGAAACGATTGGTTTATTAGCTCATTTGTGTCAATCAGTGTGCCATCCAAATCAAATAATACGGTATTTATTCGCATGATTGCATCCCTCTTCGTTTGAATCCCATTATTTTGTCTTTCCTATTTTTTCATCATTATACCTTTCATCCACTTTTTTGACATACTTGCGGTAAATGATCAATGCTGCCGCTAAAACGATTGCGATAATCGAAATAACTTGGGCTGTTCGGAGTGACCCGATAATATACAAACTATCTGTACGTAATCCTTCGATAAAGAATCTGCCAATCGAATAGGCAATCAGATAACTTAAGAATACAACACCTTTAAGCGGATTCCTTCGTCTGAGAATCAGCAAGAATATGAATACGAGCAAGTCCCACATTGATTCATATAGGAATGTAGGATAATACATAATACCATCAATGCACATTTGATTCATTATAAAATCCGGAATATATTGATGAAAATGCGTGTAAGCATATTCCGTCATTGCTCCGCCATGAGCTTCCTGGTTCATGAAATTTCCCCAGCGGCCGATTGCCTGTCCCAAAATGATGCTTGGGGCTGCAATATCCGCCAGCCGCCAAAAGGAAACCTTCCTCACTTTGGCAAAGACGATGGCTGTCAGTACAGCACCAATTAATGCCCCATGAATCGCAATACCGCCTTCCCAGATGGCAAAAATCTTCCACCATGGACCGCCTGCATATTGATCCCATTCAAAGATAACGTAGTAGATACGTGCGCAAATAATAGCAATTGGAATCGCAAAGACCACTAAATCTACCATCAAATCCTTTTTCATGCCAAGCCGGTTTGCCTCCCTGGTCGCAAGCAACAGTCCTAGAAACGCACCAGCAGCAATAATGACACCATACCAGTAAATATGTAACGAACCGATTTGTAAAAAAACACGGCTATATGTCGGTGCATCGCAAAACATCTATATGTCCCCCCTTATTCCTCTTCCTCTTTTCCATGTTCAATCATATCTGTCAGCCGCTGTGAGAATTCCTCCGCAGCGTTAACCCCCATCTTTTTCATTCGAAAGTTCATCGCCGCAACTTCCACAATGACAGCAAGGTTTCTTCCGGGGCGAACCGGGATGGTTATCATCGGCAGACTGACATCCATAATTTTCATCGATTGTTCGTCGAGTCCAAGCCTGTCATATTGTTTTTTTTCATCCCAGCTTTCCAAATTGGCGATAAATGAAATTTTTTTGTAATTGCGTACTGCGCCAACGCCAAATAATTTCATTACATTAATGATGCCAATCCCCCTGATTTCAAGCAAATGTTCAATAAGCTCGGGGGCATTTCCAATCAATGTATCGTAATCTTCCTGGCGAATTTCCACACTATCATCAGCAACCAGCCGATGGCCTCTTTTTACAAGTTCCAACGCCGTTTCACTTTTTCCAACTCCCGACTGTCCGGTGATTAAAACGCCAACACCGTAAACATCGACGAGCACCCCGTGAATTGCCGTAAATGGTGCAAATTTCAATTCCAAATAATTTGTCAGCCTGCTGATGACGCGCGTCGTCTTTCGCGGGGAATGTAAGATTGGCACAGCCGATCGATTCGCTGCATCAATCATCGTTTGCGGAATCTCCATTCCACGGGAAATGACAATTCCCGGTGTCACATCCGTACATAGACGCTCAGCACGGTCCTTTTGCTCTTCTTCCGACAATTCAAGGAAATATGCCATCTCTGTTTTACCGATCAACTGCAGTCTTTCTGCCGGATAATATTTAAAATAACCTGTCATCTCGATACCCGGACGGGAAATATCACTCGTCGTTATCTCCCTATGTATACCATCCTTGCCTGCTACCAATGCAAGATTAAAATTCTCCAGCAAATCTTTCGTGCGTACGACATTCATATCGTGCACCTCCATATCTATAACTGTTTAACATTGTAGCATATTTTTAGAATGCTTGGCATTCATGAACAAAGGCGCAAGCGTCCGTTTAGCAACGTACAAACTGGAGCACTTTGGGGCTGCGATTACTCGCCCCACCGAAAACCCCCGCAATGAGATAAAGGAAACATGCCCCTGCAACAGGGGTATGCCGACGTTGGGCGGCAAGCCCGCTTTTAGTCGGCCTTCCTTTGACTGGTACGAACCGATGTTGACTTATCGTAGTGCCAGAATAAACTCCCTCGAATTAACATCGCACGAAGAAAAAGTGTACTTCTTTTTCGAGGAGAGAAGTGTGAAGTTTGGGACTGCGATTACTCGCCCCATCAAAAAGCTCTGCTAGTTGCTGGGCGCTGGAGCCGGACGTGGCTGTCATAGCAAATGACATGAATACAGCCCAATTTTATAATTTCTTTTCCTACAAGACAAATGACGAACACCATACTTGCGTTATAGGGAAACATGCCGTCTGGCAAAAACAACGGGAATAGAGGAATATACAGCTTTTACCGCAAAAAAACGCAGGTTGAGCCGCCATCTACGTTCGTAAGCTATCTTTTATTAATTGGTTCAAAAACAAATTCAAAATGGATATGACCAGCGCCGCCAAAATTGCCGTCCCGAATCCATCAATTTCAAAAGCCGGTTTCATCATTGCCTGTGTAATCATCAGCGTAATGGCATTGATGACAAATAAAAATAACCCCATAGACATAACAGTGATTGGTAACGTGAGTACAATTAAGATTGGTTTCACAATCAGATTGAGTACTGCTAAAACAATACTGGCAACAAGCGCTGTACTAAATCCATCCAAATGAAAATTGCTAAACAGCTGTGCAGCAGCCACCAATGCAATGGCATTTAAAACAACGGAAAGTATGCCTCTTAATATCATGTAAATTCCCTCCCATCGAGATAACGGTTGTGTTTATCGCAGTATTAACTGGCTGTAAGACCCCCACTTCAATCATTTGCGGATTAATGGGATCAACAGAAAGTCAAACGCCCGATTGGTTCGGGCCAACAGGACGTTGGTCACTCGGGTGCTGCCCCAATGGTTTTCGGTGGGACGAGTAACTACTGTCCTGGGATGTGGCGGTTTTAACCCGAGTTTAACTTCATCAGTAGGGGGATAATGGCTCCACTGATGAAGTTTCACTTTATTCCTAGAATAGCAGGTCCAGTCGTTTAATTCCAATATATTTTATACGGCAAAAAGAGAAAGGGCTATGCGAGGATTTTGGGTAGGCGGTAGAAAATTGAGCTAATCTTTTGGAATGCCATGTCGTGATTTCTTTTCCTTGGTTTATTTCGTGTTTTTAGGCGATTTTCTTACCGTGATAGACCCTCTCTCGGCTAGTTTTGCGGGAGTTTTCCGATTTTCTTGCCGTGATAAATCTGCTCTTGGTTCGTTTTACGCTTATCCATATGGATTTTCCAATAGTCTACCCAATTTCGCAATTACTGAGCAAAGAAAAAACCCCGCCACCCGCGAGGTTATCAGTAAAATTAATTATCAAATTGCCACGTATAGTATTCTTCTTTGCCTAAGGCAGTTTTTGCCACTTCTTTTAAATCTTTCTCTGTTGGTGCCTGACCTTTGAAATTACCCAGAATTCCTTTTGCCTGGGATTGATGTGCCATGATGGCTGCCATCTTTTTATCAAAATAATCACTCGTATCGATGACAACATCCGGTTTTCCCAAATCTTCATATCTTGTCGTCGTTATCGCATCCGCCCACACTGTTGGCCTTTTTTTAGGATCCATCATCTCAATTGCCCGAATTGCAGCCGCTCCAAGTGCGTCATGGTCGGGATGAATAGCGTGTCCCGGGTAATGGGTAATCACCAGATGCGGTTCCAATGCTTCTAAAATACTTTTTAGCCGTTTCGCTACTTCCTCGCGATCCTCAAACTCCAATGTTTTGTCACGGTAGCCAAGCATTTGCAAATCAATATCCAATTCGTTGCATGCGTTGATAAGCTCTTGTTTGCGAATTTCAGGCATGGACTCTCGATTGGCAATGATCGGCGACCCCATATTTCTTCCCATTTCACCTAATGTTCCGCATAAGTACGTAACTGGCACCCCTTCTGCGCGAAATTTGGATATTGTGCCTGCTACGCCAAATGATTCATCATCCGGATGCGGAAATATGACCACAACATGTTTTTTCATTTTTTATCAGTCCTTTATCTGCTTCAGCATGTCAACATTCATCAAACGATTAACCTGCTAATTTTTAAAAGGTGTTTCACTAATTTCCAAGGCTACCATCAGACGTCCCTGGTCATCATGGCCTGCCATCAGCAATTTTGTTTCTTCAAACATCTCATAATCGGTAATTCCTTCAGCATAAATCCAGCCAAGTTCCATTTTTAGACCCACACGATAACCCATTTCCGCTGGCACAATTTTGGCTTGTGAAAAGCTTACTTTTGCGTTTCGGATAAATGCCCCCGCGCTAAGTGATTTATTAAAATGCCCGGTATATGCACCATTCGTCGTTTCCAAATGAATATATACTTCCTTATCTCTAAACGCGTCTAATGTTTTTTGTACCTTTTCCAATTCGATTGGTTTCATACGATTATCCTCCCTGCTTCAATTAAACATTACCGAAATAGCTTCTGGACGTCAAAACTTTTAACCCAAGTTTCGGCTAAAAAGCCTAGAAATCCCGCTGTGTCGGGATTTCTAATTTTATTTTGGTCACTACAACC
>NZ_JAROCA010000069.1 GCF_030732005.1 Tigheibacillus jepli
ATACACTTCAGCATAATGTAATGAAAACCGGAGAAAAACAGCGATATTTTGAGAAAACAAAAGTATATTGAGGGAGGGTGATTGCATGGAGGAGTTTCCGGAGCTGGAGACAAACAGACTAAAACTTGTGCAGATACACCAAGAAGATGCTGATGCAATATTTACGATTCTCTCATCGAAAAGGGTAACGCGGTACTATGGGATAGAGCCACTTGCCAGTAAACAGGACGCAAAAAATATTATCGCATCTTTTGCTGCCATGTTTGACCAAAAGCGCGGCATCCGCTGGGGTATGGTGAGCAAGAATACCGGTGCATTCATTGGTACGATTGGTTTAAATAATTTATTTTATCAGGGAAAGCGCGCGGAAATCGGTTTTGAACTTCATCCGGATTATTGGCGGCAAGGATTCATGACAGAAGCGGCTGAAACGGTGATACAATTCGCTTTTGACGAGTGCCATCTCCACCGTTTGGGTGCCGTGACCTTTCAGGAAAATACCGCAAGCCGCAAATTGCTCGAGAAACTGGGATTTCAAGTGGAGGGGACACTACGTGGCTATATATACCAAGCAAACCGCCATCATGACGCGATGCTTTACTCCTTGCTTGCTTCGGATCGGAAAAAATCGAGACAGCAGTCGGAAAGGGAAATTGACACTGTCATGGCGTATACAGATCATTTAACGGAGATCATCCGTAAGGCCGAAAGACAGGGTGATTTTGACAATCTTCCCGGAAAAGGAAAACCGTTAGACCTTGGCAATACTTATTTTTCCAACTCCTATGAACGGCAAATGTACAAAACGATGAAAGACAATCACGTACTGCCTGAGTGGGTACGGCTTGGCAAAGAAATCGATGCCGAGAAAGAGACGTTGGCAAACCTGGAAGGAAAAGAACGCAGCAAGAAAATAAAACAGATTAACAAAAAAATCAAAGCCTATAATTATGCTTGTCCACCTTCTTTGCAGCGCAACAAACTGTTTGACGAATAGTGGGTAAAAAGTACTGGAGTTGTAACAGGGTAAAAAAGCCTGTTTTAAGAAATAAAGCGTTTTTTTACGAGAAGTTTTGCGCCTTTATTCTTGATTTTTAGAACTCGCCGACAAAACATGGCATCATTTTTTGAACCGTTGCCCCAAATTGGGGACGATGGTTCATTTTTTATGGGCAATATGAAAAGCATGCATATATCACCTACGTATACAGGTTGAGGCTACATACGGTTGTAAGGGGATTTTGCCAAGTTGTCTATTAGTTCTTTTGATTTAAAAAACCGCCATGTTTTTTAGGTTCAATGTCCTATGATACCTGAAGCTGCAAGGGCATCGACATAAACCGACTGCATTCGTCATTACTGCTCGATTAGAATGAAAAAGAACAGTGGGGAAAGGAGGGATGTGTGTTGTCATTCGTTATGAAAGCGCTCTAAAATGTCGAATATAGGGGAGAGAATAGGACGTTGTTTGGGCAAGGCGCTTCAACCGGAAACTATTTGAAAAGGGAGGAATCTGCATGATACGAAGGACCAGTTTGGCATTATGCATACTGCTGCTTCTCGTTACAGCAAGCCCTGCGACACTTTTTGCCGACAAGGTGCAGGCAAAGAAGAAAACGAATGAAACGGCAGCAAAAGTGCAGGAAATGGTAGACAAAATGTCGACTGAAGAAAAAGTTGGCCAGCTGTTTATCGTGCATGTGTATGGCAAAACACCGACAGATGAAAATTATGAACGGATTAATATTGATAATCATCGTGGTGGAAAAAATTTCAAAGAGGTAATCGAGAAATATCATGTTGGTGGTGTGATCTATTTCAACTGGACAGATAATATCACGACCCCACTGGACGCTGCCCAAGTGAATGGTTTATCAAATGGCATCCAGGAAATTGCCATGGAGGACAATGGCATTCCGCTATTTGTATCCACTGACCAGGAAGGGGGAATTGTGCAGCGTGTTGTAGCACCCGGCACGGTATTCCCCGGAAATATGGCACTTGGTGCAACACAGTCAAAAACTTTAGCTGCCAATTCGGGTCGTGTGCTTGGCAATGAGTTGAAGAGTTTAGGCATTAACATGGATTTTGCTCCAACACTTGATGTAAATATAAACCCGGATAACCCGGTAATCGGTGTGCGTTCCTATGGGGAAAATCCGGATATGGTGTCCCGACTGGGAATTGCCCAAATCAATGCATTCCAGGAAGAAAATGTCATCGCGACTGCCAAGCATTTTCCGGGACATGGTGATACGGATACGGACTCGCACACCGCTTTGCCAATTATTCACCATGATTTGGAAACCTTGTATGAAATCGATTTAAAACCGTTTAAAGCAGCCATTGAGAATGGAATTGATGCCATCATGACTGCGCACATTGTTGTACCGGCATTAGATGATTCCGGATTGCCGGCAACACTATCCAAACCAATCCTGACCGATTTGCTTCGTAACGAAATGGGCTTTGATGGCTTAATTATTACGGACAGCCTGGGGATGTCCGGCGCCAATGTTGTGCCCGAAGATCGCGTTGCAGTAGAAGCTTTTAAGGCCGGAGCGGATATTTTGCTGAACCCGCCGAAAGTCGCTGTAGCGTACAACGGCATGATGGATGCGATAGAAAGCGGTGAAATCAGTGAAGAGAGACTTGACGCCTCCGTAAGTAGGATTTTAACAAAGAAAATGGAAGCAGGTTTGTTTCAGGATCCTTATACCCCACTGGAAGCAATTGACAGCATAGGTTCAGAAGGACATCTGCAGACAGCTGCAGCGATTGCTGACAAAAGTGTCACGCTCGTCAAAAATAATGAGAATGTACTGCCCTTGGATGACAGCAAAAACTTGTTGGTGACTGGTCCTTCGGCTGCAAAACCGGAGCTGCTTGCGGAATTCTTGTCAGATAAAAAAATGCATGTCGATGCATTTGCCACGGGAACGAGCCCAACAAAGGAAGAGATTGAACATGCTGTTGCCAAAGCGGAGAACGCAGACATGATCATTGCCACAACTTATTCTGCCAATACGAATGAGAAACAGCAGGAATTGGTTGCAGCACTGCAGGATACCGATAAAAAAGTGATTGTTGCCGGCATGCGCAACCCGTACGATGTAATGACCTTTGCGGATGTAGACGCCTTTTTGAACACATATAGTTACATGGATGTATCTGTTAAGGCGCTGTCCAAAGTTCTTGTCGGGGAAATCAATCCATCGGGCAAATTGCCGGTTAACATTCCTGATTTATATACAATCGGTCATGGACTGGACTACATCGGGGATATAAAAAGCGCAAAAAATGTACGGACATTAGTGAACGATTTCTCTACATCTGGTGACATAAAGCAAGCTACTGCCCGCAAGCTCACGATTCATCTGCAGTCGATTGAACGATTTGAACAAACAAAACAACCCGATAAGGTTATCAAGCACCTCAAAGGGTTTCAGCAATTGATAGAACATGCGTCAGGCGATGGAAGCCTTAGTGATAAAGCCTTCAGTTATTTAGACGCAGCAACGAAGAAATTGCAAGACCGATGGATTGATTAATTAAAATTGAGAGGCATGACAGATATATGCTACAACGCAAGCGATTCAATACAAAAAATAACAACAGCCGCATTTTTTTGGTCATCATTGGCAAGATGTTTGCAGCTGGCTATCTTTTCCTCATAGGGGCAGTCATGTTGCAGGCACCCGTGAGCGCTTCCTTTTCAGCAACAACGAATGTTGAAGTGACAATACAAGCGGCATACACGCAAGAAAATAAGGAAGTGGAAGAAGCGAAAAAGGAAGAAAAAGAGCAGTCAGAGGCTACCGTTAGACAGCAAGTAAATAACGACCAAGCGGATGTGCAAACAAAACAGCAACCTTCCGATAAGAATATTTCAGAACAATCAGGCGAGAAAGCGAGCCCAGAAAATCCTTCCGACAATGGTGAAGACCAAGTAGACAAAACAAAAAAGCAACATGATGTGATCAATCAAAAATCACAGCAAAAACAAAACAAATCCGAATCCGACGAAGAATGCAAGGAAACAAACCGGGAAAAATCGCAGCGGGTTGCACCATGTCAAACAGAGGAATCAGCCGACAGCGTAAAAGCGTCCAAGTAAGTTGGTGTGTTTTCCCGCAAAGATTGAAATGGAGGGAAGTGCTTGATGGCAAAACAACTTTTACGGCTTGTCCATTATGTTGTGTCTGCGGTGTTTATGCTAATCTTGGCCGTTGTCATAACACTTGCCATTGCTACGAAAGTGGTTGGAACACCAGTCGATATTTTTGGCTATCAGCTGAAGTCCGTTTTATCCGGTTCAATGGAGCCAGGAATGAAGACCGGGTCCGTTATTGCAATTAAAACTGCTGGTGCAGACAAGTCTTTTCAAAAAGGGGATATAATTACATTCCAGACGAGTGATCACATGCTGGTTACACACCGAATCCATCAAGTATTGCAGGAGGGCAAACTATACAAGACCAAGGGCGATGCGAACGATGCACCTGACATGGAGCCGGTCCTGGCGGAAAATATCGTCGGTTCCTATACGGGGTGGACTATACCATATGTAGGTTATGTGCTGCAATTTGCCAATTCGAAAAATGGAGCAGCCATTCTAATGATATTGCCGGGGCTGATGTTTGCAGGATTTGGTTTTGTTTCGATTTGGCAGGCATTTCGCCAAACCGAAAAAAATGATATGTCACCGAGAACAAAGGCGCAAGCGCCCGATTAGCAACGTACAAACTGGAGCACTTTGGGGCTGCGATTACTCGCCCCAGGATGTGGCGGTTTTAATCTGAGTTCATTATTAGATCAGTGCGGGAAAAAGGACTGAATGAAGTTTTTATAAACGAGATGGCAAGAATTTTTAAAAACAAATAGGAAAAGGGAGAGGAACAAACATGGGAATGAAAAAACAATTATCAATGGGATTGATGTCAGTGGCTTTGGGAGTCACATTGATTGGCGGAGGAACATACGCTTATTTCAGTACAAGTGCGACAAGCAATAACACATTTGCTGCAGGTACATTGGACTTGGCAGTGGAGCCAACGGCAGTTATCGATATTGGTGATTTAAAGCCCGGTGATTCTGTTATACGTGACTTCGAATTGCAAAACAATGGATCACTGGATATGGAAAAGGTATTTCTTCAATCGGAATATCATGTCATCGATGCCAAAGGAGACAATACGGATGACTTTGGCAAACACATCGAAGTGGAATTTTTGTATAATGCGGACAAGCTCGATGAGGTGATTTATAAAACAACGTTGGACAAGCTCAAAGATATGTCGCCTGAGGCGGTGAACAAACATATATTTTATCCGAGTTTTGGAGAAAAAGGTTTAGAGGCGGGCTCACGGGATGATTTGGTTGTGAAATTTAATTTTGTTGACAATGGTGAAGATCAAAACCAGTTCCAAGGCGATTCGCTTCAGCTGAAATGGACATTTCAGGCACAGCAGACTGCCGGAGAAGAGAAATAAAGGAATAACATAGTACCCAGAGCCGGACGTGGTTCTCATAGGAAATGACATGCACACGTTCAAATTATAAAAAAGCGCGGCATTCGCATCCCGGGAGTGCCGCCTGATTGGAAAATCATTCGTTTAAACACAGGATTAACACATTTTTTTAACAATTTAGGGGGGAAATGATGCGAAAAAATCGGTTTTTCATCGTGATTGCGGGAATTATACTGACATTGGCAGGCACGACATTTGCACTATCTAACAGCCCTGCGCAAGGCAAACAGCCAGCCCAAAAGCAGCCGACCTTAAAACTGGGAATTGATGTGCTGCTTGATGAAGAGATTGATAAGCTGAAAGGAAAGCGTGTGGGATTGATCACCAACCCTACTGGTGTTGACCGGGATTTAAACAGCATTGTTGATTTATTGTATGATTCCAAAGATGTTGATTTGGTCGCATTGTACGGACCGGAACATGGCGTGAGGGGCGATGCCCAGGCCGGAGAAGGTGTTGATTTTTACATCGATGAGAAAACAGGGCTGCCTGTGTATAGCCTGTATGGCAAGACAAGAAAACCGACGCCCGAAATGCTGGAGGGTGTGGACGTGTTATTGTTTGATATTCAGGATGTTGGCGCGCGTTTCTATACGTATATTTACACGATGGCCTACGCAATGGAAGCGGCAGCTGAAAATGATATTGAAATGATGGTACTTGACAGGCCAAATCCAATTTCAGGCAAAGTTGAAGGACCGGTGCTAGAACCTGATTTTTCCTCTTTTGTCGGTCTATATCCAATTCCGCAGAGGCATGGCATGACAGTTGGGGAACTGGCAGGATTGTTCAATGAAGCATTCGATATCCAAGCCGATTTGGAAGTTATCAAAATGAAAAACTATAAACGGGCTAATTACTATGATGATACAGATCTACCTTGGGTGTTGCCATCTCCAAATATGCCAACAGTCGATACAGCATCGGTTTACTCGGGGACTGCACTTATCGAAGGGACAAACGTATCCGAGGGGAGAGGCACGACAAAACCGTTTGAACTGATCGGCGCTTCGTATATTGATGGCGATGCACTGGCACAGAATTTGAACAAATTGAAGCTTCCGGGTGTAAAGTTTCGTGCAGCATATTTCACACCGCAGTTTTCCAAGGAGGCGGGGAAATTATCCGGCGGTATTGAATTATTCGTGACAGATCGTGATCAATACGAAACAATTACGACAGGGGTGGCGATTGTTAAGACGATTCATGACATGTATCCTGATGATTTTTCGTTTCTAGCAAGTTTTGATAATCTGGCTGGAAACAGCTGGGTCAGGGAGGATATAGAGGAAGGAAAATCAGTCAAAGATATTGTTGGTAAATGGCAGGAGGCGTTAAAGGAATTTAAGGCATTGCGCCGAAACTACCTTTTATACACGATTACAACAGATGATCTGACCGAGAAGATTGCGGAATTGAAAAATCAAGGTGAGATTTCCGGTGACGAGACTGTCCGAATGTTAACCATGCATTTGCAGGCGGTAAAGCAATTTGAAAAACAACAAGCGGCCGAAAAAGTCGTGAAGCATATGGATGGATTTTTGCAATTGTTGAAAAGGCAATACGAAGTTGGTGATATTTCCGAGAAGGGATACCGACAGATGGAAATAGAAGCAAAATCCATGCAACAGCAATGGTAGAAGATATGAACGGTATCAAGTTTCTATTTGGATGTACTTGAACGCTGTATCATTTCGACAGTGAAATGATACAGCGAATATTTTCACCGAGAGAGGGGAAGTAGTATGTTGAAAAAAACGATGACTGCCATGTCCGCATTTGTGTTGATGGTCGCTTTTCTTGTGTTGGATATGGGATCAACTTCGGCAGCAAGCAAACTGCCGCAAGTTGACCCCGCTGAAGTCAATATGCTCAGTCAGCCATTACAAGACATCGATGCGGAGGTAGAACAGGCAATTGGAGATGACGTGATGCCTGGTGCGGTGGTACTTATTGCTAAAGATGGAAAGATCGTCAAACATCAAGCATACGGGTATGCAGCCCGTTATCTGGATGACGATTTTACGGAAATGGACACCCCGGTACGGATGAAAACAGACACCATTTTTGATATTGCCTCGATGTCCAAGTTGTTTACAGCAACAGCAGTCATGCAACTATGGGATCAGGGATTATTTGAGTTGGATGACCCGGTTGCCAAGTATATTCCCGAATTTGCCGAAAATGGCAAAGAAGACATTACGATCAAACAGTTGCTGACACATACATCCGGGCTAAGACCAGGTCCTTCCAAAAAACTATATGAAATAGAAGGAACAAGGGAAGACCGCCTGGATTTTGCTATGAAGGAAGCGCCTCAAAGTGAACCCGGAACAGATTATATTTACAGTGACATTAATTTCATGACGCTTGGGGTTTTGCTGGAACGAATCAGCGGACAAAAGGAAGATGAATATGTACATGACCATATCACCCAGCCGCTGGGGATGACGGAAACGATGTATAACCCGCCTGCAGCTTTAAAGATGCGAATCGCTGCAACGGAGTACCAGCCATGGACAAATCGCGGTCTTGTCTGGGGTAGTGTCCATGATGAAAATGCTTGGGCACTTGATGGCGTGGCTGGTCATGCCGGTTTATTCAGTACGGCAGCCGATTTGACAGTGTTTGCCGAAATGATGTTGCATGAGGGCACATACAACGGTGAGCAAATTTTATCCAAGCAGGCTGTTCGGCTGATGAAAACAAATCTGAATCAAGCATTTCCGGGACAGGATCATGGTCTTGGTTGGGAATTGAATCAGGATTGGTACATGGATGCACTTGCTGACGAAAATGCGATGGGTCATACCGGTTATACCGGAACGTCCATTGTGATTAATCCCGACAATCAAACGGTCGCCATGCTGCTTACAAATCGGGTACATCCGACAAGAGAAACGGTTTCGACCAATGCCATGCGAAAAAAAGTTTCCGAAAAAACCGCCAACGCCATTTATGGCTGGAGTGCGGCAGGTTTGCAGCGGCTTGTTGAAAAATACGATCGAGAAGGCGAATTTGATGATGGTTTGGTATCAAGGGCCCTCGTGACACATTTAAGGGCAGTTCGCCATTTTGAAGAAAACAACAGGGCAGATAAAGTAGTAAAGCATTTACAAGGCTTCCAATTATTATTGAAACAATCAAGACAAAACGATCAGATTACAGCAAATGCTTACCAACACCTGCTTGATAGTACAGATTACTTGGTACGTAAATGGCAGGAAGAGTGAACATGAGAAAAACCCGTTATGGCGAGCATACAGCCATGGCGGGTTTTAAAATAATGGCGTTGGAACCATGACATTTCAGAAGGCTTTTTAGCATGTTGATGCCCGCTGTTTTAAAATGCAAATGAAGGTATAATAATGGTAAAGTGAAAGTGGAAAGGGCATTCAGTCATGGCGTACAAGCAACTAAAGGAAACGAAGCTGCCTCCTTTAAAGAATAAAAACGGAGAAGTCAACCATGGAGCAATTCGAAAAAAAGTATATGTGGAGATAAACGGCATCAAACAAGGAATGATTATTGAAAGTTGTGATGTGCAAAATCCCGTTCTGCTTTTTATCCATGGGGGTCCTGGAATCCCCGCTTATCCGCTGATCCAAAAAAGCAAGCTACACCTGGAAAAATATTTTACTACATGCTACTGGGATCAGCGCGGAACGGGCATGTCTTATAGTGACATCGGCGACAATGTAACATGCGTTGTGGAGCAGCTCGTAGAAGATTTGTTGGCAGTTACGAATTTTTTGCGGGGAATTTTCCATCACGAGAAAATATTTCTATTTGGCCATTCATGGGGCACATTGCTGGAAGCATTTGCCGTTGCAAGAAAACCGGAACTATTTCATGCCTACATCGCTTCCGGACAAATCGGAAATCAAATTGAATCGGAAAAAGGAACACTCGCTTATTTAAAAAGGGTAGCGGTAAAAAAACGCGATAAGCAAGCTGTCAAACGGATGCAGCCGGTCCATATCAATAAAAATTATTATAAAAATAAGCAATATGCCAACGTGCTTTGGAAATATTTAAAGGAATACGGTGGGTCGATGTTTCACCGGAACTATTCCTATGCCAAACTCGTTTTGGCTTATATCACTTGTGATGCGTATGATATGCGAGAAAAAATAAATATTGCCCGGGGAATGAAAAATGCATCATTGCTCCTGCAACATCTATCGGAAATCGATTTAACCAAGGAAATTCCCGCTTTGGACATACCTGTCTATATCATGCAAGGTGCATATGATTATCAGACAACACTTGAACAGGCAAACGCATTTTTTAACCAGTTGCAGGCTCCCAAAAAAAATTTCTATGCCTTTGAGAATTCCGCACACACGCCTTTCATTGAAGAGGCAGGACGGTTCCAGGAAATAATTGAAAAAGATATTTTGTTGCTTTCTGAATAAAAAGCGTTGGACTAGTGGAGCATCCCAAAAGTTCTTTCTGAATCAAATATATGAGCGGCATTATATGTAGACAAAAAGTAGTTAGCTTTATGCAAAACCGTTGATTGGAACGGAAGGCAGAGTAGCGGCCTCGGCCTCCTTGCCCCAGCGAAGGGATACGTGAGTTGGGCGCAAAGCCCGCTTTTAGTCGGCCCTCCCCTTTCACTTTAGCTTGCGAGGTCTTCGAACTTGTGCTGGGACTGTAATTACTCGCCCCACCTTCCCCGGACAAGGAAGGCTTCGGCAGTGTTACATCGCACGCAGAAAAAGTGGTTTTCCATTCATAGAGTCGCCGCCTTCTGTTCCAATCAACTGTGTATCGTCATAATGAATACAGGAATACGTATTTTGTAGCTCGGATTATAAATAAATGGATGTACAGTTGGGGTATTCAGAAATTTACCCTGTGATCAAATTAGTAATATAAGTTTAAGGAATTGACTATCCACCAGCAAATGGAATATGCGAGACTCCTGCGGGAGGGAAGGCCTCGATGAGACCCCGCAAGAGAGATAGCGCTGAGGAGGCTCATTAGCCGCCCGCGGAAAGCGAGTATATTCCATTTGTGGCGGTTGGGCGCATATTCTTGTGCACATTCTCTTGAATACCAGTTTTATTTACAAGGTTTTGGAAGGGACTTTTGAAACATTCCACTAGGCATGGCTACGGATACTGGTAACAACATATAAAAGCCCCTTTGAAATTAGAGCAATTTCGAAGGGGCTAATTATTTTTATAAAAGGAATAACCCGTCATGAATGTGCGGGTGCCTCAGTGGGACCGTTATTTGTCCCCGGTTGCTTGGAAGAATGCTGCTCAGTACCAGACGGTGAAGTGACACGTTTAATAAAGAATGCCAAAATTAAAGCGACACAGGCGATTAATGTTGAAATCAAAAATGAAAAATTAATCCCATTTAACATGGCTTCATTTAGAATTTGCTGTTTCATTTCCGCAGCTGCTTTTGCGGAAGGCTGTGCGCTTGGATCCATATTTGCCATCGCTTGTTTGGCAAGTTCTGCAGCTTTGGATTCGGTCCGGCTATTCATAACGGTAATTAATAACGCAGACCCGATTGCTCCGGATACTTGCTGCAATGTATTGTTCATCGCCGTACCATGCGGATAGTCTTTCTGCGGCAATTCGTTTAGTCCGTTTGTCATGATAGGCATAAAGACCATTGACATGCCAAAGTTTCGAATCGTAAACAGCAAGACAAGCGACATATAAGATGTATGCATTCCAAGCCTACTAAACAAAAAGGTTGTTGCGACCAAAATGCATAATCCAAGAATGGACATTGTCTTTGGACCATATTTGTCAAACAGTCTACCGGTAACCGGCGACATAATCCCCATTACGATTGCTCCTGGTAGCATTAATAATCCGGCATCCAGCGGTGAAAATCCTCGGATAGTTTGGATATAAATGGGAATTAACAGCATTGCTGAGAACATTGCCATCGAAAGGACAATCGAGATGGCAGAAGATAAAGTAAACATCGGATATTTGAAAATCCTGAATTCCAACATCGGTTCATCTGTATGCAGCTGCTGGACGATTAAGGCAACCAATGCGATCACTGCGACGATAATCGTCCCATAAACATACGGACTCGACCATCCTTTGTCACCTGCAGAGCTAAAACCGTACAATAATCCGCCAAAACCAACACTTGAAAGAATGATGGATACGACATTCAGCTTGATATCGTTTTGCGGTGTCAGGTTCTTCAATTTAAAAATAGCATATAACAACGTTGCGACAGAAAAAGGAATAACGATGTCAAATAAAGTTCTCCAGTCATAATGTTCGACAAGCCAGCCGGATACCGTCGGACCTGTAGCTGGAGCAACAAACATCACAAGTCCAAAAAATCCCATTGCAGTGCCTCGTTTTTCAATCGGAAAAGCGACAAGCATAATATTCATTAAAAGCGGCATCATCATCGCAGAACCGGCTGCCTGAACCAATCTGCCGGCAACGAGCACCCCGAAAGTCGGTGAAATACTGGCGAAAATGGTACCTAATGTAAACAAACTCATTGCCGTGATAAACAAAGAGCGGTTTGTAAATCGTTGGATAAAAAACGCACTGGCCGGAATCAAAATACCGTTTATCAGCATATATCCATTGGTCAGCCATTGCGCTGCTGTTGCATTGACATCAAATTCCTTCATAATGGAAGGAAGTGCAACGTTAAGCAGCGTTTCATTCAGAATTGCAACAAATGCACCGATAAATAACACAATAATAATACCATATGGTGTTTTTTTTGGCGCGGAGACATTTTCCGTCATACGAACATCACTACCTTTTCTATACATATGAATGATTTTTACGAAATAAATAGGTGTATGAAATGGGTCTCATCGATACACTTTCCATTATCTGGAGTCTGAAAGAAGTTTTTCATAGGTAAATAAAATATAAAATTGAGCTGTATGAATGTCATTTGCTATGACAGCCACGTCCGGCTCCAGCGTCCAGCAACTAGCAAGGTTTTTGGGTGGGACGAGTAATCGCAGTCCCAAGGTTTTTGGGTGGGGCGAGTAATCGCAGCCCCAGGACGTCGCGTTTTTAGCCTGTAAGGGCGCTTACGCCTTTATTCCCTTAAGGAAGGCGAATGGCAATAAGAGATGAATTTCTGTGAAATTGATACTAACGTATTTTATACCGCCAGTATAAAAAAATCAACATAAAAATAATTTATTTTTAAAAACGTTGATTTGATAGGGTTTAGAAAGTAGAATTATAGTATAAAAAAACAAACAAGGTGAGCAAATGAATGTAAAGAAAAAGCGTGTGATTGAAGCTGCATTGACACTGTTCATTGAAAAAGGATTTGCACAAACGTCCATTCGAGATATTATCCAGGAAGCGGAAATTTCTAAAGGTACCTTTTATAATTATTTCAATTCGAAAAATGAATGCCTGATTGCAATTCTGGCATATGTGAATGAACAAGGAGATCAGCAACGCCGGGAACTTGCGGAAGGAAAGGATAAGCGGGACGAATCTGTCTTTGTCAGACAATTGGGTGTGCGGATGAATTTGAATAAAGAACGAAATTTATTTCCGCTATTTGAATCCGTGATGTTTTCGGATGATCCGGAGCTTATTGCTTATATGAAGAAACAGCATATCCTCGAAATGCAATGGGTTGCAAAACGAATAACGGAAATTTACACACCGGGCGTAAGTGATTATGCCCTGGATCAAGCGACAATCCTGTTCGGCATCATTCATCATTTTATCCATGTATGGAAAATTGGGACGGACAAAGATTTTCAACTGGAGAAATTGATTCAGTTTGCTTTAAATCGATTGAAGCCCGTTATTGAAGACCAGCTGAGTAAAAAAGAAGCTTTCTTCCCACAAGGCTGGCTGCATAATGCAGTAGAAAACAACAGTTTATCTGACTTGAGATCGGTGCTTCAATCACAACTTGAAAAATTAATTGAACGAACAGACAATTCGGCGGGAGAACATGAAAAAATAACGGAGTACTTGCATTTTTTATTGCAAGAAATTACGGAGGAAGAACCACGCACACATTTACTGGAAAGCATTACCATGTCCTTATCCAAAAGTGTTCGGGATGAACAATACCAATCCGTAATCAGAGAGCTTTCCCAAAACGTATGGAGCCTGACGAGGGCATTAAAAGGGGAACAAGCAGGAAAGTAGCAGCATCAGCCACCGATTTATCAGTATTAACTCGCTGTAAGACCCCCACTTCAATCATTTGCGTGCTAATTCAAAAATGATAAGTGGGGGGCAACAGAAAATCAAACGCCCGATTGGTTCGGGCTAACAGGACATTGATCACTCGGGTGTTGCCATTGGATGTGGCAGTTTTAACCCGAGTTCATTACTTCATCAGTTGGGGAGAAAGGGAACCCCCAACTGAATGAAGTTTCACTTTATCGCATCAAATTGGCGGCTGTCAATGACTGCTAGATATCGATTTCCAGTCCAATTTTTTCTCTGAATTTTTTCGAGCGCAGTTTACTGCGGGTTTGTTTTCCCCAGCTTTTTACAGCTTCTGTCGTTGTATTTTCCATGCGGGCAATCTCTTTAAGGGGAATTTCTTCAATGATGTAAAGTTTTATCCATTTCCACTGCTTTTCTGTTAAATTCTTCTGTAAAGCTTTCCAAAGCTGGTTATCGTTCAATTCAACCCCCGATCGATCCGGCAGCAATTGCGGCGTTTCGTTTTGTTTTTTATGGTTGCCGTCATCAAGCTGTGTTTTCTTCGCTTCCACTACTGTTTGCTCCTTTTCCACGGTCCGTGTTTCCTTGCGAATTTTATCAATTAAGCGGTTTCGAATGGCAAAATTAAAATAAGTCGCCATCGGGCCCTTGTCAGGGTTATACGTTTCATAAGCGTTCCATAATGCGCATAATCCCTCCTGAAAGAAATCCTGATGCGGATCCGAAATATTCATTTTGTGAATTTGGTAGTGGATGCGGCGTTTGTTTTGGGCAAATATTTCTTCAAATGATACGAGTTGTTTGTTCTGCTCTTTTTCCATGGGTAATGGCTCCTTTTCTTTGTTCTACCTGTATAATCGTCTGAAACCAAGCGTATGGGGCATCTGAAATATCTTTTTTTGAGTGTATCACGGATGATAAATAGAAACAAGTGTTCCTATTTATTTTCCCCTTTTCATTTTGTTTAAATCCTTTACAATTGGGAGGGAGTGGGAAACTGTGCAGTTGCATGCGTTTACGTTATAATAGAATGAGACGAAAAGGACGGATGCTCATGAAAAAAATGTTGGCACTATTAATGGTGGCATGTTTCGTATGGTTGGTCGGATGCAGTGAAAAAGATGAAGTGCCAAAAGATGATCAAAAAGAAAAGGAATTATCCTTCACGGAAAAACAAAAAGCCGTTTCCACATTTATTAACGAGGATGTATATTCAATTGCTGAAGTGCAATTGAAGGCATTCGATTCCCTGCAAGATGTGATGGACAATGGAAGCTACGAATATGAGGAAAAGAAAGAAAAAAATATATATAACACGATTGTAAATGAAACGATACCGGCTTTTGAAAAAGCAGCAGAGCTGACAAAGGAAATAGATGTAAAGATAGATGAATTGGAAATACCACGCAAGTTTCTGCTTGATTCGATTGATGCTTATCGTGAGGGACTAGAGTTGCGGGCACAATCGATAGAAGAAGATCGAGAAGACCTGCGGCAGACTTCGGAAGCCAGATTTGTGGAATATGCGCAGCTGTTCAAACAGTACAGTGAATCGATTAAAAAAGTGGCCGAGAAATACAAGGTTTCTTATAAGCCGATTGACGTGATGGAAGATGAAAATTTGGATAAATTCAAGGTGAAGCAGAATCGAATTATTTCATTTGTCAACGAAGATACGGAAAGGGTTGCAGCCTATGAAAAACAGGCCAATGATTTTGTTGAATCTGTATCGGGCGACAATTTTACGGACGAACAAACGGAGTATGAAATTTTGGTCAATAAAGTCATCCCGGCGTATAAAAAAGCGCTGGAAGAAGCGAAAAACATCAACCCTATCATCGATGAGCTAAAAGAACCCCAGGAGATGCTGCAACAGGCTACGGAAACTGTTTTGAAAAGTTTTCAGCTAAAAGCCGAATCGATTGAAAAACATGACCAGGATTTAATGAAAACATCTGAAGATAAACATGAGCAATATTTACAGGAACTAGACGCCTATCACCAAAAAATGAAAAAGATTGCTGAAAAATTCGACGTAACCTACAATCCGGATAGTGAAGGATTAAAGTCATCGAAAAAACTTCCGTGACAAAAAAAGATAACCCCTAAGCAAAATGTAACATGAACTGCGCCCTGTCAAGTAGACAGTGAAAAAACAAAAAGTCTATGCCACAGCCTGGTGCCGATATTCCAACGGTG